>VEQC01000227.1 GCA_018883455.1 Limnohabitans sp.
CCCGCCCCCGCCCACGATCGAGTCGACAAATCCCGCCAAGGCCGAGGCCAGCGTCACCAACAAGAGTTCCATTCGGGGAATTGTCGCCCACGGGATGGCCCGGCCGGGGTGAGCTCTGCACAAAAAAAAGCACCGACTCTGCAGTCGGTGCGATGCCTTGAACGCAAGGCTTGAATATTGTCTCCTCGGACCCTCAGGGCAGTTGCACGCAACCACCCGAGTGCGTCCACTTTAGCGGCGCATGCATGCTTCGTTGGTCAGGAGTTTCCCTAGGGAATGGCCGGTTATTCGTCGTCCCGGGGCGGCCAGGGGATCTCGGACACCAAGCGAGGCTTGCCAATCGGGCGTGTGGCCTGGCCTTTTTGCACGGCCTGGATGTCTTCACGCGAGGGGTACTGGCCCATGATCACAAAGTCAAACACCCGCCGCGCGATCGGGGCGGCATTCATCGCGCCAAAGCCGGCGTTCTCCACCACCATCGCCAAAGCCACCTTGGGGTCGTCCGCGGGTGCGTAGGCAATGTAGAGGGCGTGATCGCGCAAACGTTCGTCAATCTGGGAGGCGTTGTATTTCTCGTTTTGCTTGACGGTGAACACCTGGGCCGTACCCGTCTTGCCCGCGCTCACGTAAGGAGCGCCGACAAAACTGCTCGCCGAAGTGCCCGAGACGTTCACCGCGATAAAGGCTTTGTGAATCACCTCAAAGTGCTCCGGCAGAATGTCAATCTTGCCAATGGGCTCTTTGGCGATAGGGGTGCTCTTTTTGGTCTCAATGTCAACCACTTCCTTAACCAGGTGCGGCTTCATTTTCAAACCATGGTTGGCAAAGGTGGCCGTCGCATGCGCGAGTTGCAGCATGGTGAAGCTGTTGTAGCCCTGCCCAATGCCCAAAGAGATGGTTTCCCCCGAGTACCAGCGCTGCTGCTCGGGACGTTTGTAAGTGGTGCGCTTCCACTCCGTCGAGGGCAAAATGCCGCGCGATTCGCCCATGATGTCAATGCCCGTGTACTGACCGAAGCCAAACGGCGTCATCAGCTCGTGAATCAAGTCCACCCCCATGTCGCGAGCGAGCAAGTAGTAATAGGTGTCACAGGACTCCACAATCGATTTGTGCATGTCCACCATGCCGTGCCCGCCCTCTTTGTCATCGCGGAAGCGGTGATTGCCAAACATGAAGTAGCCCGGGTCTGCAATCTGCTGCGCCGGATTGCGCTTACCCGACATCAAGGCCGCCAAGGACATGAAGGGCTTGTAAGTCGAGCCCGGTGGATAGGTCCCGCGCAGGGCCCGGTTGAGCAGAGGTTTATCCGGCGAATCATTGAGGGCCGCCCAGTTTTCGCTGTCAATGCCGTCCACAAACAAGTTCGGGTCAAACGTGGGCTTGCTCACAAAGGCGAGCACTTCTCCCGTCTTCGGGTCAATTGCCACCATGGCACCACGGCGCTTGCCATAGAGATCCTCAACCAGCTTTTGCAGCTTGATGTCAATGGAGAGCACCACCGAGTTGCCCGGCACAGCCTGCGTGCTCTTTAAGCGGCGCACGGCCCGCCCACCGGCTGAGGTTTCCATTTCTTGCACGCCCGTGATACCGTGCAGCTGCGACTCGTAACTTTGCTCCACCCCAAGCTTGCCAATGTAGTCTGTGCCGCGGTAGTTGCCCGCGTCATCGGACTCTTCAATCTTGGCTTTTTCGCTTTGGTTGATCCGCCCGATGTAGCCAATCACATGGCTCGCCAAATCGAGATACGGGTAGTTGCGAAAGAGACGGGCGCGAATTTCCACGCCGGGAAACCGATAGCTTTGCGCGGCGAATCGGGCCACTTCTTCGTCGGTCAGGCGGTTGCGGATGGGCACCGACTCAAAGCTCTTGGATTCATCCATTTGCTTTTTGAAACGGCGTTTGTCGCGCGCCTGAATATCGATCACGTGACCGAGTTTTTCAATCAACTCGTCGAGCGGCTCGATCACCTTTGAGGGCGTGATCTCCAGGGTGTAAGCTGAATAGTTGGTCGCCAGCACCACCCCGTTGCGATCCATGATCACGCCTCGGTTGGGGACGATGGGTACGATGGCGGTGCGGTTGTTCTCGGCCTTGTCGTTGAACTCGTCGTAGCGAACGATCTGCAAATAGAAGAGACGAATGGCCAACAGAACAAAGGCCGCCGCCACGGCCGCACTGATCACCAGGGCTCGACCCCTAAAGCGTCGCAAGTCCCCTTCAATGTTGCGGATGATGCTCATAACGGACGGTCAGCATCCGGGTCTGGCGCTCTGCGCTGCGGCGCCAACAACAAGCTATTCATCACGGGCCATAAAGCCGCCTCGAAAACCGGCGCGAGCAGCAACCAAAAGCCCGGAAAGGTATCGCCCGCCAACATTCGCACCATGAGCTCTAAGCCGTGTGCGATGAAAAACAAGGGGAAGACCTGCATGGCCTGCGAGGGCACACTAAACCAAAGAAGGCGGCGGTGAATCGTCACCGCGAGGAACCCCAGCACCGTATAGGCCAGGGCGTGCTGACCCATGAGTGCGGCCTGGTGGACATCGGTGAGCACGCCAAACAGAAAAGCCAAACCAATGCCCACGATCCGGGGCTGGTGCACACACCAAAACACCAAAACGATGGAGAGCAAATCCGGCAGCCAAGCGGCATTGCCAAACACGCTGATGCTCGCCGTCATGTTCACCAACATGGCTGCCAGCATGGAGAAAACCACGAACAAGGGGTTAGCGGGCAACAGCAGTTGCTGGCCACGGGGCATGATCATCGGCGCCCCCCCTTATGCGTGACGATCGGTTGCGGCTTTTCAATCACGGGGCGAGGAGGCAGCTTATCCGAGAGGGGTTCGAGCACCATCACATGACGCGCCCCTTGCGCACGCCCCAGTGGCTCACACAGAATGCGCGCGAACACCGTGTCCGCACGCCGCTCGACTTTGACCACCTTGGCCACCGGAACCCCGGGCGGATACACCCCATCGACCCCGGACGTGGAGAGCAAATCGCCCTCCTCAATATCTGCGTTGGTGGCCATGTAGCGCAGCTCCAGCAACGGCGCGCCCCCTGTCTCGCCATAGGCCACACCGCGCGCGCCGGTGCGCGTGTTGAGCACAGGAATGGCGTGGTCACGGTCGATGAGCAAGGTCACCTCACTGGTGAAGGGCAGCACTTGGGTGACTTGACCCAAGATGCCTTGCTCATCCATGACGGGTGACGTCTCTTTGATGCCTTGCGCCAAGCCTTTGTCGATGATCACTTTGCGGCTGTAGGGGTCGGCCGCGTCATACAGCACTTCGGCGGCCACGCTCGGGCCCGAGAGCCGCTCGCGCAAGTTGAGCAATTCGCGCAGCTGACGGTTCTCCAAGGCCAATTGCTCCACTTCACCCGCGCGCTTGGCCTGAACCAACAATTGCAGCTGCAACTCACGTGCTTGGGCTTGTGCCGCGTCACGCTCTTGCATGTATTCCGCGCTCATTTCCGCAATCACCAAGGGGCGCATGGCCAGCCACTGCACCGGGTAGAGCGCCATGGCCACGACCGCGCGCAAAGGCTGGGTCACTTGAAAGCGCACGTCAGCGACCATCAGCAAGACCGCCAAACCGCTGAAAAACAGCAGTTTGGTGACAGCCGAAGTGCCCTGTTTGAAAAAGGGTGGCGGGGTGCGGTCGAAGGTGCCCAGTGGCACGACGCTTATTCGCT
>VEQC01000037.1 GCA_018883455.1 Limnohabitans sp.
GTGTTGCAGGCCCACATGAATGCGGCCGTCGAGAAACGTGCCCGCAGTGAGCACCACGGTTTGGCTATAGAAGTGAATGCCCGCTTGCGTGATAGCCCCCGTCACTCGGTCACCTTGAACCATGAGGTCGTCCACCGCCTGCTGGAAAAGCCAGAGGTTGGGTTGGTTTTCCAAGCGCCGGCGAATGGCGGCTTTGTAGAGCAAGCGATCGGCCTGGGCGCGCGTGGCACGCACCGCCGGACCTTTGGAACGGTTGAGAATGCGGAACTGAATTCCGGCTTCGTCGGTGGCGATGGCCATGGCCCCACCCAGGGCGTCGACCTCTTTGACCAAGTGACCCTTGCCAATACCGCCGATGCTCGGGTTGCAACTCATCTGCCCGAGCGTCTCGATACTGTGACTCAGCAGCAGCGTGCGTGCGCCCATGCGTGCCGCCGCGAGCGCCGCCTCGGTGCCCGCATGGCCACCGCCGACCACAATCACGTCAAAATGCTGGGGATAGTGCATGCCATGCCGCCTACGAAAAGGGGCTTATTTTAGGCGGACACGCGATTTTTAGCCGCGCCAACGTTTCAGCGTCAGGGCGTTGGTCATCACACTCACCGAACTCAGGGCCATGGCCAAACCGGCCAGCATCGGGTTGAGGTAGCCCAATGCCGCGAGCGGAATGCCCGCGGCGTTGTAACCAAACGCCCAAAACAAGTTTTGGCGCAGCTTGCGCACGGTCAAGCGCGAGAGTGCGATGGCCTGGGCCACCAAGCGCACGTCGCCGCGCAGGAGCGTGAGGCTTGCCGCGTGCATGGCCACATCTTGTCCGCCCTCTGGGTGCGCCATGGCCATGCCCACATGCGCGGCGGCGAGAGCCGGTGCGTCATTGATGCCATCACCCACAAACGCCACCACCTCGCCAGGGTGCTGCGCTTGCAAAGCGCGAATGGCATTGGCTTTGTCGGCCGGCAGAACTTCGGCCAGCACTTCGTCCGGCTGAAAGCCCAAACGCGCCGCCATGGCTTGCGCCGCGCGTTCATGGTCGCCCGAGATCATGCGCACCCCAATACCTTGCGCACGCAAAGCGGCAATGGCTTGCGCTGCGTGCGGTTTGGGTTCGTCGCCAAACGCGAACACCGCTTGCAATTCCCAACCCTCATCTCGCTGCAGGGCCAAAACCGAGACCGTTGCGCCGCGCGCTTGCCAATCGTCTAGGGCCGATTGCAGCACCGCCAAGACGGGCTTGCGCGTGTCGAGCGCACGCCACCAGCGCAGGCTGCCCAGCCCCCAGGTTTGATTCGCCACGCGTCCTTCCACCCCTAAACCCGTGCGCTGTTGCGCGTCTTGCACGGGCAAGGCATGCACGCCTTGCGCTTGCGCTGCATGCAAGACGGCGCGGGCGAGGGGATGCGCACTGGCGCCTTGCAGGGCGGCCGCCGTGGCCAATGCTTGGGGCTCGGTGGCGCCCTCGGTCACCACGCACGCGAGAACGCGCGGCTTCCCCTCGGTGAGGGTGCCCGTTTTGTCAAACGCCACCCAACGCACCCGATGCGCCCACTCGAGCGCTTGTGCGTTTTGAATCAAAATGCCCGCCTGTGCTGCCACCCCCGTGCCCGCCATGAGCGCGGCCGGCGTCGCTAAGCCCAAGGCACAAGGACAAGCGATCACCAAAACCGCCACCGCACGCAAGAGGGCTGTCTCCAGGCCCGCCCCCTGGGCCCACCAGGCCAGCGCCGTCACAAGCGCGATGAGCATGACCACCGGCACGAACACGGCGGAGACACGATCAACTTGGCGCTGGATCGGGGCTTGACTGGCCTGCGCGTCTTCCACGCTGCGAATAATTTGCGCGAGCATACTGTGCGCGCCGGTGGCCAACACGCGCACGCGCAACAGCCCCTCGCCATTCAAGCTGCCACCCGTCACGCGCGCATCGGTGGTCTTGAGCACGGGCAGGGGCTCGCCCGTGAGCATGGATTCGTCCACATGACTTTGGCCATCGAGCACCACGCCGTCGGCGGGCAACCGCTCGCCCGCTTGAATGCGAATCACGTCGCCTGGGAGCAAGTCTTGCACGGCCACCATGCGGGTCTCTTCGCCTTGCTCGACCAGGGCCTGGGTCGGACGCAGGGCTTCGAGCGCACGGATGGCGGTCGTGGTTTGTTGCTTGGTACGCGCCTCCAGCCACTTGCCCAAGAGCACCAAGGTAATGACCACCGCGCTGCTCTCGAAATACAACTCGGGCACGTGCCCCTCCGCGTGGCTCAGCAGTAGCCACAGCGAGAGGCCCCACGCGGCCGATGTACCGAGGGCGACGAGCACATCCATGGTGGCCGTGCCGTTGCGCAGCGCGTGCCAGCCGCCGCGGTAAAACCGCGCACCAAACACAAACTGCACAGGACTGGCCAAAGCAAGTTGCCACCATGGGTTGAGATGCACATGCTCGCCCCAGAGCATGGCCACCATGGGCCAAAGTAACGGCAAGCTCAAGAGGGCCGACAGCGCTACGGGCAGCGCTTCTTGCCACTTGTGCGCTTCGCGCGCCTGCAAGTGGTCTGGCGCCACCGCGGTATAGCCGGCGTCTTGAACGGCACGGCGCAAACGCGCCTGAAAGTCCGGGTCCGCGCTCTGGCTGTGCACGCGCGCGCTTTCCGTGGCCAAATTCACCTGCACCTCGGTCACCCCGGGCACGCGCGTGAGGGCCCGCTCCACACGCCGCACACAGGCGGCACAGGTCATGCCACCAATCCCAAGGTCCGTCGTGGTTTCGCTCATGGGTGTAAGCTTACACCTTTATATCAGGAGTGAATGATGGAACACCACTTCCAAGTCCAAGGCATGACCTGTGGTCACTGCGAACAAGCCGTGCGCAAAGCCATCCAACGTCTCGATGCCAACGCCCAAATCCAGATCGATCGCACCCAGAACCAAGTGGACGTGCAGAGCGAGCAGCCGCGCGATGCGCTGGCCCACGCCATCGCAGACGAAGGCTACGCCGTCCAATGAGCGCCGTCCACCGTCCTCGCCGCGTCGAGCGCCTGGTGCGCGGACAAGCCACGCAAGACGGCGCGGGGGTTCGCCTCACGCGCGTGCTCACCCATGACTTGCAGCAACGCCTCGACCCCTTCCTCATGCTCGACGCCTTCGGCAGTGACTCCGCCGACGACTACATTGCCGGCTTTCCCGATCACCCTCACCGCGGCTTCGAGACCGTGACGTATATGCTGCAAGGGCGCATGCGCCATCGCGACAGCCGCGGCAATGAAGGCTTGCTGCAAAACGGCGACGTGCAATGGATGACGGCCGGGCGCGGCCTCATTCACAGCGAAATGCCCGAGCAAGAGGAGGGCGTGATGGAAGGCTTTCAACTCTGGCTGAACCTGCCCTCGCACCTCAAACTGTGTGAGCCGCGCTACCAAGACATTCCCAACACGGCTTTGCCCAAAGTGCAACCCAGCGCGGGGGTGGAGGTCACTGTCATTGCCGGAGCGGTCGAGGACAAGGCCGGGCCGATTCAAAGCGAACACACCCAGCCGGCGTTTTGGGACGTTCGCTTCACTGCCGATGGCACGTTTGAGCACCCGATTGCAGAAGGGCATCACGCCTTTGTCTATGTCTATCGCGGCAGTGTGACGGTGCTGAGCGACGCGGGTGCGCAAGAAGTCCCGCGCGAGCGCATGGGCCTGCTCGACAACGCGGGCGACGGCCTGCGCCTGAGCGCGAAGGCCGGGGCCCAAGCCATCGTGCTCGCCGGCAAACCCCTGCACGAGCCCATCGCCCAATACGGGCCGTTTGTGATGAACACGCGTGAGCAGCTCATGCAGGCGGTGGAGGATTTCCGGGCAGGGAGAATGGGATAAATTAATAATAAAAGGTCTATTTATGGCTTTTTATCCTTGTATATTTTTAGTACGGCTATTAAAATGCAAGGATGTTGCGCCGACTCGCTGAACAAGAACTGAATCAACGCTTGGCATTTTCGCCCGCGGTGGTTCTACTCGGCGCACGTCAGGTGGGCAAATCCACCCTTGGGCGAGCCTTGCAAACCGCCCATCCCGCTGCGGTGTTCCTGGATTTGGAAAACCCCAGTGATCGCGCCAAACTCACCAACCCCGAAGCGTTTTGGCAGGCAAATCGGGACCGTTTGATCATCCTCGATGAAGTGCAAACCATGCCGGAGCTCTTTTCCTTGCTTCGCCCGGAGATTGACGCACATCGGGTCGCGGGACGATTTTTGTTACTGGGGTCGGCCAGCGGCGCCTTGCTCAAACAATCGGCGGAGTCCTTGGCTGGCCGTGTCAGCTATTTAGAGCTTCCTCCGCTGCTTTGGCCCGAGGTCATGTCTGCCGATGCAGACGCGGATCAAAAAGCGTTGGATCTGCGGAATTACTGGACGCGTGGTGGAATGCCCCCGAGCTTTGTCACGCCAGCGCACCCGCATTCAGCGCGTTGGCGACGCGACTATTTGCACGCCGTGGTCAGCCGAGATCTGCCCATGCTCGGGGTTCGAGTTCCCAGCGAGACACTATGGCGATTTATCCGCATGTTGGCGCACTGTAACGCGCAAATCATCAACTACAAGGCCTTGGGCGAATCGATGGGCGGTATCTCGCCTCTCACGAGTAGCCGCTATTTGGATTTGTTTTGCAACACGTTTCTGGTCCGCCGCTTGGAGCCTTATTTCATCAACATCGGCAAGCGGCTTGTGAAGTCACCCAAGGTTTATTGGCGCGATACGGGTTTGTTACACGCCTTGTTGGGAATTCATCAGCCCCATGATTTACTGAGCCATCCGTCGGCGGGCGCCTCTTGGGAGGCTTTGGTGATCAACCATATCGCTGCTACGATCGAGCATCTGCCCGAGACCTTGGCGCAAATGTTTTTTTATCGCACGGCGGCTGGCGCCGAACTCGATGCACTCGTGGAGACCAGCACCGAGCGGATCGGCTTTGAAGTGAAGCTCTCCGAGACGCCCAAACCCAGCAAAGGCTTCTGGAATGCGTGTCGAGATTTACAGCTGCATCGGGCCTATGTGGTGGCTCCCGTCAACAGTGCGTGGCCCCTTGACGATCAAACCTGGGTCATCCCGCTAGAAGCGGTCTCCCAGGCACTGATGACGCCAGGCTATCGCCCTTAAACGTCAATATTGGCCGCCCGCAACGCATTGGCTTCAATGAAGTCACGCCGCGGTTCCACCTCATCACCCATGAGCATGGTGAAGACGCGATCGGCTTCAATGGCGTCTTCAATTTGCACGCGCAGGAGGCGGCGCACAGCGGGGTCCATGGTGGTTTCCCACAGCTGCTCGGGGTTCATTTCACCCAAGCCCTTGTAGCGCTGACGGCTGGTGGTGCGTTCTGCCTCACTGATGAGCCAGTGCATGGCTTGGCGGAAATCGCTCACGCGCTCTTCCCGCTGCTTATCGCCCTCCCCGCGCATGACTTTGGCGCCTTCGCCCAAAAGCCCACGGAAGCTGTGCGCGGCCTCGGCCAGGGCCGCGTAGTCGGCACCATGCACAAATTCCTGGGTGATCACGCTGCTCTTGACGTTGCCATGGTGGCGACGGCTGATGCGCAGCAGGGGCTTGTCGGTGCGGACATCGAATTCCGCGCTCACTTCCGCGGGGCTGTCTTGCCCCTGGCTCTCGCGCAGCTTGGCTTGGAGGGCTTGGGCACTGAGCTTGGCGGCTTCGAGGTCATCGAGGTTCAAGGCCACACCGTCGGCCACGGCGCGCAAGGCTTCTGCGTCGAGGAAAACACTCAAGCGGTCGATCACTTGTTCGGCCACTTGGTGTTTGCGGGCCAAGGCTTCAAGTGTCTCGCCTTTGAGCAACTGGTTGTTCGCACCGCCAGTTTGAAGTTGGGCTTCTTTGAGCGCCACGCGCAGGAGGTAGGCGTCGAGTGCGGGACCATCCTTGAGGTAGAGCTCTTCCTTGCCGTTTTTGACCTTGTAGAGCGGGGGCTGAGCGATGTAGATGTGACCGCGCTCCACGAGTTCGGGCATTTGGCGATAGAAAAAGGTGAGCAACAAGGTGCGAATGTGGGCGCCGTCCACGTCCGCATCGGTCATGATGATGATGCGGTGGTAGCGCAACTTGTCGATGTTGAAATCATCTTGACCTGACTTGCCCGACTCGGCACTCGCCTTGCCAATGCCAGTGCCCAAGGCGGTGATGAGCGTGACGATTTCGTTGCTGGTGAGCAGTTTCTCGTAGCGTGCCTTCTCCACGTTGAGAATTTTGCCCCGCAGAGGCAAGATGGCTTGGAATTTACGATCACGGCCTTGTTTGGCCGAACCGCCCGCCGAGTCACCCTCCACAATGTAAATCTCACAAAGTGAGGGATCCTTCTCTTGGCAGTCTGCCAATTTGCCGGGCAAGCCCATGCCGTCGAGCACGCCTTTACGGCGGGTCATCTCGCGCGCACGACGCGCGGCCTCGCGTGCTTTGGCCGCCTCGACAATCTTGCCGCAAATGATCTTGGCGTCGTTGGGACGCTCCTCCAAGTAATCCGTGAGCGCCTTGGCCACGATGTCTTCCACCGGGGCGCGCACTTCGCTGGAGACGAGTTTGTCCTTGGTCTGGCTGGAGAACTTGGGTTCGGGAACTTTGACGGAAAGCACGCAACACAAACCTTCACGCATGTCGTCGCCGCTGATCTCCACCTTCGCCTTCTTGGCGAGCTCGTTTTGATCGATGTATTTGCTGATCACGCGCGTCATGGCCGCACGCAGGCCCGTCAGGTGGGTACCCCCGTCACGCTGGGGGATGTTGTTGGTGAAGCACAGAACGGATTCGTTATAGCCATCGTTCCACTGCATGGCCACTTCCACACCAATTTCGGTGCCGGGAATGCCGCCATAGGTGTCGGCCGGACGCGACCCTGTCGCGTGGAAGGCGTTGGGGTGCAACACCTTTTTGTTGGCGTTGATGAAATCCACAAAGCCCTTGACACCACCGGCACCCGAGAAATCGTCTTCTTTGCCGGTGCGCTCATCGTGCAAACGAATGCGAACACCGTTGTTGAGGAAAGAGAGCTCGCGCAGGCGCTTGGCCAGAATTTCGTAGTGAAAATCGTTGTTCTGCGTGAAGATCTCGGTATCGGGCAGGAAATGGACTTCGGTTCCGCGCTTGTCCGTCGCCCCGGTGGTTTTCATGGGGGAGACTTCAAAGCCGTCAACGGTTTCGAGCAAGCGGCCCTGCACCACACCTTGAGCAAACTCCAAGGTGTGCACCTTACCCTCACGGCGAACCGTTAGGCGCAGCCATTTGGAGAGCGCGTTGACGCACGACACGCCCACGCCATGCAAACCGCCCGAGACCTTGTAGCTGTTTTGGTTGAACTTTCCCCCAGCGTGCAATTCGGTGAGTGCAATTTCTGCCGCACTGCGTTTAGGCTCATGCTTGTCATCCATCTTCACGCCCGTGGGAATACCACGACCGTTGTCGGTGACGCTGATGGAGTTGTCCGTGTGGATGGTGACCACGATGTCATCACAATGACCGGCCAAAGCTTCGTCAATGGAGTTGTCGACCACCTCAAAAACCAAGTGGTGCAAGCCCGTGCCATCTGAGGTGTCGCCGATGTACATGCCCGGACGCTTGCGCACCGCCTCCAACCCTTCCAGGATTTGGATGGCACTCTCGCCATAGCCGTCAGCGTTTTGCAGAATCGGTTCAGTCATGACAATACTTTCAATGGGGCCCTCTGAAGGGGCATTCGTCAACAAATCAAAAAATTTCGGCTACAAACCTTAAATGCGCATGGGCATAACCACGTACTTGAACGTGGTCTGCTCGGGAATGGTGATGAGGGCAGAGCTATTGGCATCGGCCAAATCAATGCGCACCATTTCCTGGTCCATGTTGCCCAACACATCCATTAGATAGGTCACGTTAAAACCAATCTCGATACGGTCTCCGCTGTAGTCGACTTCGAGTTCATCCGTGGCTTCTTCTTGCTCCGAGTTGCTGGAGATCACACGCAGCACGCCAGGCTCAAGATGGATGCGTACACCCTTGAACTTGTCGCTCGTGAGAATGGCGGTGCGCTGGAGCATGGCCAAGAGGGGCAGGCGACCGAGCACGATGTGGTTTTGGTGGTTCTTCGGGATGACGCGGTTGTAATCGGGGAACTTGCCCTCAACCAGCTTGGTCACAAATTCCATGCCATCGAAGGCAAACTTGGCCTGGTTGCTGGCGAACTGCAGGGCAATGGCGCCCTCTTTGTCGCTCAAGAGGCGCTGGAGCTCGAGCACGGTCTTGCGCGGCAGGATCACTTCCTGGCGCGGCACCTCGTTTTCCAGCGTCGCGCTGGCAAAGGCCAAACGGTGGCCATCGGTGGCCACCAAGCTCAGCTGCTTGCCTTCGGCGACAAACAAAATGCCGTTGAGGTAGTAGCGAATGTCGTGCACAGCCATGGAGAACGAGACTTGGTGCAGCAAATCCTTGAGGGTTTTTTGCGGCACGCTGAACTCAGGCCCAAAGCTCGGGGCTTCTTGCACGAGGGGGAAATCCTCGGCGGGCAAAGTCTGCAGCGTGAAGCGGCTCTTGCCGCCTTTGAGGATGAGTTTGTTTTGGCTCGATTCCAGCGTGACGGTTTGGTCCGACGGCATGGTGCGCAAGATGTCGATGAGCTTGCGCGCGCCAACGGTGGTGCTGAAGTTGCCACTGTCGCCATCGAGCTCGGCTTGTGTGCGGATCTGGATCTCCAGATCGCTGGTGGTGAGTTGCAGTTGCGCCCCTGTTTTGCGAATGAGGACATTGGCGAGGATGGGCAGGGTATGGCGCCGTTCCACAATGCCAGCAACCGACTGCAGGGCCGCCAGAACTTTTTCTTGAGTTGCTTTCAGAACGATCATGTCATCCTCTTGATCTTCATTAAGAAATGGTTAGATAGTAGATAAGCACGGGCCACCGATGTGGACAACCGCACTTTCCTCAACGTTGACTGACACTTGCGAGATGGAGAACCCTGTGGGCGAGCGTGTTTCGCTCGTGCACACCGAAGTGGATAAAACACAGACCCCGCCACGCGATGTGGATAAGTGGGCAGTTGTTCGAAAATCATCCACAGGTTTGTCCTTTAACCCTTAAGTGTTTGTTCGAGTACATGCAGTTGCTGATTGAGATCGGCAAGTTGCTGGCGTTCGGCGGAAATCTTGCGAACAGCGTGCAAGACGGTGGTGTGGTCACGGCCCCCAAAGAGCTCGCCAATTTCAGGCAAGCTTTTTTGGGTGAGCTCTTTGGCCAGGTACATCGCAATCTGACGCGGCCGGGCAATGCTGGCAGGGCGCTTTTTGGAATACATGTCGGCCACTTTGATCTTGTAATAGTCGGCCACGGTTTTTTGAATGTTCTCGATGGAGATCTGGCGGTTCTGAATCGAGAGCAAATCGCGCAACGCATCGCGGGCGAGGGCAATGGAGATCTCTTTCTGATTGAAGCGCGAATAGGCCAGAATTTTGCGCAGCGCGCCTTCGAGTTCGCGCACGTTGGAGCGCACGTTCTTGGCCACGAAGAAGGCCACCTCCTCGGGCATTTCGGTGCCCTCCGCACGCGCTTTGCTGATCAGGATGGCCACGCGCATCTCGAGTTCTGGCGGCTCGATAGCCACGGTCAAGCCCGAATCAAAACGGGAGATCAGGCGTTCATGGATGTCGTTCAAGCCCTTAGGGTAAGTGTCGCTGGTCATCACAATGTGCGACTTTTTGGCCAGCAGCGCTTCAAACGCATTGAAGAACTCTTCCTGGGTGCGCTCTTTGTTGGCAAAAAATTGCACATCGTCAATCAGCAGCAAATCGAGCGAGTGATAACGCTCTTTGAATTCGTCAAAAGTCTTGCGCTGATAGGCCTTGACCACATCAGAGACGAATTGTTCTGCATGGATGTAGAGAACTTTGGCGTCGGGGCGTTCACTCAGGAGGTAATTTCCCACCGCGTGGACCAAGTGCGTCTTGCCCAAACCCACCCCACCATAGATAAAGAGCGGGTTGTAGAGCTGGCCAGGCATGGAGGCCACATGTAAGGCCGCGGCACGGGCCATGCGGTTGGCCGTCCCCTCGACCAAGGTGTCAAAGGTCAGGGCCGTGTTGAGGCGGGTTTTCTGCGGCGGTGCCGCGGGATCTTCGGGGGTGGCGAAGACGTCGCCCATTTCATCCGGCTCTGATTGAAAAGCATTAAAAAGAGGCTTGCTGGGTGCTTCTTTTTGGGCAATCACAAGCTCAACTTGCACGGGTTGACCGCTGAGTTGCTGCAGCAAAACGGCCATGCGAGCCGCATATTGAGCGCGGATCCAATCGAGCTTAAATCGGTTCGCGACGGTGATCGTGACGCGCGATAAATCGTCGGAAACCTGGGCTTGCAGAGGCTTGATCCAAGTGGCGAAAAGCTGCTCGGGGAGCTCTTGGGCCAACAATTCGACGCACCCTTGCCAGAGGCCATCGCTCAAGGATGGGCTGGGGCTGACTTGTTCGGGAGGGAGGGCGTCGGAGGACATGCGAGACTTGTGGATAAACCCCGGTGGCGAGGTCTTCAAAGGCCTACTTTAGCAAAATTTATCCACAGCTTTGGGCCCGCCTCGCGCAAACCCCTAAATAAATCTGCACCCAGGTCTTCTGGAGTCCCCTAAAACCCTTTTTTCTTTGCCGCAAAAGCATTTAGGCGCTGTTTTTTGAGATAATTGCGGGTTTTCCCCGCCGATTGGACAATACACCATGAAACGTACCTACCAACCCTCCAAGACACGCCGTGCACGCACGCACGGTTTCCTGGTTCGCATGAAGACCCGTGGTGGCCGCGCCGTGATCAACGCTCGCCGCGCCAAGGGTCGCAAGCGCCTCGCTGTCTGACACTGCGTCTGCATTGCCTGCTGGGCCGCGACCGTTGCGCCGTGGAACCGATCAAGCAATGGACTGAGTTTCAGGCCGTGATGGCCGCAGGCACCGTGGCGCGCACAGCCCACTTTGCCTTGCACCAGTCCCCCAAGCCAACAGGGCCGGGTTTCGTGCAAACCCAGGCCCTGTTTGCCGTTCAGAGGCTGGGTGCACTCACGCCCAAGCGCTGGGCCAAGAGGGCCGTCACGCGAAACCTCATCCGTCGCCAGATTCGCGCCGTGGCGCAAACCTTCGCGCCGCATCTCCCCCAAGGCGATTACGTGGTGAGGGTGCGTGCCGGGTTTCACCCCACGCACTTTGTCAGCGCCGACTCAGCCCCATTGCGCCAAACCGTGCGTCAGGAATTGATGGACCTCTTTAACCAGATCAGCCCATGCAAACGCTGCTGATTTTCCTCGTCAAGGCCTATCGCTTGTTGCTAAGCCCCTGGCTGGGCTCGGCATGCCGCTTCACGCCTACCTGCTCGGCTTATGCGCTTGAGGCCCTAGAGCGGCATGGCGCGGCGCAGGGTGGCTGGATGACCACGCGGCGACTCTTGCGCTGCCACCCCTGGTGTGCGGGTGGCCACGACCCAGTGCCCGAACAGGCCCCAAGGCTGTTTTCGGGACTGTTTTCTTCTTCCGGAAAGACCTCCTCATGAACGATATTCGCCGCACCATCTTGTGGGTGATTTTTGGCTTTTCCCTGGTGATGCTCTGGGACCAATGGCAATTGCACAATGGTCGCCCCGCGACCTTCTTCCCGGTGCCCACGGCTTCGTCGGCGGCGAGCGCAGCGAGCGCGCCCGCCAACGGCGTGCCCAACGCCGCCGCCACCGCCGCCACCGTGCCTGGCGCTGGCGCACCCGCGATCGCCGCCAAGCCGCGCGAGTTGATTGAGGTCACCACCGATCAAGTCCGCGCGACGTTTGACAGCGAAGGCGCGAGCTTGGTGCGCGTGGAATTGCTCAAGTATGAGGACGAGCACAACCCCGGCAAGCCCGTGGTGCTTCTCGACCAAAGCAAGGACCGTTTTTACGTGGCGCAGTCGGGCCTCGTTGGCAACGCGGGTGTGGCTTGGCCAACCCATAAAACCCCGATGAACCTGCGCGACGGCCCGCGCAAATTGGCGGATGGGCAAGAGAGCTTGCAGTTGGTGTTTGAGTCGGTTCCCCAAGATGGTGTGCAACTCATCAAGACCTACACCTTCACGCGTGGCTCATACGCTGTGGCGGTGAAGCACGAGGTGGTCAACCAATCGAACCAAACCCTCGAACCCCAGCTCTACGTTCAGCTCGTTCGCGATGGCAATAAACCGCAAGGGGAATCGTCTTTCTACTCCACCTTCACGGGCCCAGCGGTCTTTACCGAAGCCAAGAAGTATCAGAAAGTGGAGTTTGCCGATGCGAAAAAAGGCAAAGCCGAGTTCGAAAAATCCACCACCAGTGGCTATGTGGCCATGGTGCAGCATTACTTTGCGAGCGCCTGGTTATTGCCCGATGGCTTGAAGCGCGACATCGCGGTGGAAGCTGTCGATCTGGGCCAGCCACTGGCCGACTGCTGCTACCGCGCCACGCAACTCGCCCCACTGGGCGCCGTGGCCCCTGGGCAACGGCAAAACGTCAAAGCCACCTTGTTCGTGGGACCGCAGGAGGAAAAAGAGCTCGAAGCCATTTTCCCGGGCTTGGAACTGGTGAAAGATTACGGCTGGCTCACCATCTTGGCCAAGCCCCTCTATTGGTTGCTGCATCAACTCAATGAATGGCTCAACAACTGGGGCTGGGCGATTGTGGCGCTCGTGGTCTTGCTCAAGGCCGCGTTCTACTGGCTCAACGCCCAGGCCTATCGCAGCATGGCCAAGATGAAAGCGATTAACCCGCGCATCATGGAAATGCGTGAGCGCCTCAAAGACAACCCACAGCAAATGCAAGTGGAGATGATGAAGATCTACCGCGAAGAAAAGGTCAACCCCATGGGCGGATGTTTGCCCATTGCGGTCCAGATTCCGGTGTTCATCGCACTCTACTGGGTCTTGCTCTCGAGCGTGGAAATTCGCAACGCACCGTGGCTGGGCTGGGTGCAAGATTTGGCCGCTCCGGATCCGTATTTCATTCTGCCCCTGCTCATGACCGCCTCGACCCTGTTGCAGACTTGGCTCAACCCCACCCCGCCGGACCCCGTTCAAGCCAAACTGATGTGGATCATGCCGCTCGCCTTCAGCGTGATGTTCTTCTTCTTCCCTGCAGGCTTGGTGCTGTACTGGTTGACCAACAACATCCTCTCCATCGCCCAGCAGTGGATGATCAACAAGCAGCTCGGCGTCATCAACTAAACCACGCCCATGCTGGCTGAGCAGCGCGCCCCCATCGTGGCGGTGGCCACACCGCCGGGGCGCGGCGCGGTTGGCATTGTGCGGGCCAGCGGCGAAGGTTTGCGCGATTGGGTGACGCACCTCTGCGGACGCGAACTCCAACCGCGCGTGGCCACCTACCTCCCGTTACGCGATGCGCAGGGCGAAGTGCTCGATCACGTGCTCGCCCTCTATTTCCCTGCGCCGCACAGTTATACCGGCGAGGATGTGCTCGAACTTCAGGCCCACGGCGGACCGGTGGTCATGCAACTGCTACTTGCACGCGCGTTGCAAAGCGCGCAAGAAGTCCGCGCCTCGGACAAGCCTTGGTTGGCGGGCTTGCGGCTGGCGCAGCCCGGTGAATTCACCCGCCGTGCGTTCTTGAACCACAAACTGGATCTGGCCCAGGCCGAGGCGGTGGCCGATTTGATTGACGCGAGCACCGAAGCGGCGGCCCGAAGCGCATCGCGCGCGTTGGCCGGAGCGCTTTCCCAAGCCGTGGCGCGTTTGAACGACGACTTGGTGCAACTGCGCATGTTGGTCGAAGCCACGCTCGACTTCCCGGAAGAAGAAATCGATTTTTTACAAAAAGCCGATGCCCAAGGACAACTCCAGCGATTGAATGCATCACTCGATGCCTTGCTCGCCCAAACCCGTCAAGGGGTGCTGTTGCGCGAAGGCTTGCGCGTCGTGATTGCCGGGCAGCCCAACGCGGGCAAGAGCTCTTTGCTCAACGCCTTGGCCGGCGCAGAACTCGCGATCGTCACACCCATCGCGGGCACCACCCGCGATGTGGTTCAGCAGGCCTTGCAGATCGACGGGGTACCGTTGCATGTGGTCGACACGGCAGGCTTACGCGAAGGCGATGAGGTTGATGCGGTCGAGCGCATCGGCATCGATCGGGCCTGGGAGCAAATTCGCCAAGCCGACGCCGTGTTGTTTTTGCATGACCTCACCCGTGCGGCGGATCGTGCTTATCAAGCGGCGGACGCTGAAATAGCCGTGCGGCTGGCGCAACAAGTCAACCCCCAAGTGCCGGTCTTGCACCTCTGGAACAAGGCTGACCTGGTGCAGGAGGGGGCCCCTCGCGAGGGCCTGTTGCTGAGCGCCCGAGAGGGGACAGGCCTTCAAGCGTTGCGCCAACAACTCTTGCAAACGATTGGCTGGCAAGGTGGCGGGGCCGGCGAAGGGGTGTTCATGGCCCGCGAGCGCCACGTGCAAGCCTTGCAACGCGCACAAAGCCATTTGCAGCGTGCGCACGCACTTTTGCAATCCTTGGCCACGGCTCCCCTCGACCTTCTGGCCGAGGAGCTGCGCCTGGCCCATCAAGCGCTCGCCCAAATCGTGGGGGAGTTCACGGCGGATGACCTCCTGGGCGTGATCTTCAGTCGCTTCTGCATTGGCAAGTAGGCCACGCACACGCCCGGGGCACAACCTACAATCCCGCTATGACCGGCGTATTACCCCCCGACCAAGCGCAGCAGGTGTTGGACCTCGCGCGCCAGACCCTGGAAATTGAGGCTGAAGCCCTGCAGCGTGCGCGCCAATTGCTCGGGTCTTCCTTTGTCAAAGCCGTGGAAGCGATGTTGGCCGTGCGCGGGCGCGTGGTGGTCATGGGCATGGGCAAAAGTGGCCACATTGGCCGCAAGATTGCGGCCACCCTCGCTTCCACCGGAACACCGGCCATGTTTGTGCACCCGGCCGAGGCCAGTCATGGGGACTTGGGCATGGTCAAGGATGTCGATTTGGTCCTGGCCATTTCCAACAGTGGCGAGAGCGATGAACTCGCCGCCATCCTGCCTTTGCTCAAGCGCCAAGGTGTGCCGCTGATTGCCCTCACGGGAGGCCTGCAGTCGACCTTGGCCAAACATGCCGACATCGTCCTCGACAGCAGCGTTGAGCGAGAGGCCTGCCCACTCAACCTCGCTCCAACGGCCAGCACCACCACACAGATTGCTTTGGGCGATGCGCTTGCGGTCGCATTGCTTGACGCCCGTGGTTTCAAGGCCGAAGACTTCGCCCGCTCCCATCCGGGGGGTGCGTTGGGGCGTCGCCTGCTCACGCTGGTGCGCGACGTCATGCGTGCGGGTGACGCCGTGCCCAAGGTGGGCCCAGAGGCGAGCTTTACCGACCTCATGCGCGAGATGAGCGCCAAGGGTTTGGGTGCTTCCGCCGTGGTCGATGCGGACAACCGCATTTTGGGTATCTTCACCGACGGCGATTTACGACGCTTGATTGAGCGCGGGGTCGATTTGCGCAACCTCACTGCGGCGCAAGTCATGCACGCATCTCCTCAGCGCGTGCGCGACGACGCGTTGGCGGTGGAAGCCGCCGAGCGCATGGAGTCTTGCCGCATCACCAGTGTGCTGGTGGTGGATGCGCAAGACCGGCTCTGTGGCGCCCTCAACAGCAACGACCTCATGCGGGCCAAGGTGATTTGATGGCGCAGCCCAGCCAAACGTTCGCTCCAGAGCTGTTGCTGCGCGCGCAGCCTGTGCGCGTGGTGTTTTTCGACATCGACGGCGTGCTGACCGATGGCGGCCTTTATTTCTCCGAGGCGGGCGAAACCCTCAAGCGCTTTGCCACCCTCGATGGCCATGGCCTCAAAATGCTCCAACGCGCGGGCATCACGCCTGCCGTGATCACCGGGCGCGATAGTGCGCCCTTGCGCACCC
>VEQC01000228.1 GCA_018883455.1 Limnohabitans sp.
CCCCTGTGCGATGCGCTGTTGCCCCCAATCGTGCGGCGATAGACCTTGCGCGCCGGGATTGCTTTGCAAACTGCAGTGTTGGGTGGTTCCCGGGGCCGCGTCCTCTGCGGCTTGGTTGACTACGCAAGGGTCCGTGCGCAAGTGCATCCAGTCGTTCTCCGCGCGTCCGCCGTAGTTATCGAGCTTGCCAAACACCATGAAGAGGGGCACGCGAATCTGATCGGGCATGCCGATGCCCGCCGAGGGCGCTCCCTCGGCGAACACGGCGCGCACGTGTGCCGGGTCGACCACGGCCGCCATGTTCAGCGCCACGCTGCCCCCGTTGGAGAGGCCGTGGATGAACATTCGCTGGGTGTCAATACGGGGGTGTTGGCGTGCCCAGTGGTAGGCCCCCAAGGTCGCCTTGAAGATCATGCGTTGACGCGACTCGTTGGTCACGCCGGTGACGAAACGCATGGTCCCGCGATAAGCAAAGCCATTCATCTCATAGGCGTCATACAGCAGCGTTGCCACGCCGCGGGCGTTCATGCGACGCACCATCTCCATCTCAGCTGCGCCAGGGCCTCCGCCCCCGTGCGCGATGATCATGAGAGGCGGCTTCTCACCCAATTTGTCGGCCCAGAAGCTGGGCATGGAGAGTTGCACCGAGCGGTGGCAGGGGTCAAAGACCGCGAGGGGGCCCACGACGCGATGGAATCCAGGCCGAATTTCGACCATTTGTGCCACATCCGGGGGGGCGGGCCGGCAGTCGGTCTGCGCGCCAACGGCACTGGACAACCCAAGACATAGCACGGCCCAGACCCAGCGCCAGCACGCTTGGTCTCTCCAGAATCGCCAGAGCATGAACATCCTAGGTCCAGGGTTTAAAACCGCTTCAGTTGGGGGTTGGATCTCACGCTCAGGGACGCAGAGGCCCGGCACGTTCCTCAATCTCACGCTGCAATTGCGCATAAGCCCCCAGTTTGAACAGCACTTCGGCCACGACAAACAAAGGCCCAATGGCTAGGCCCATCACATCGTCAAAAAATGCGGGCTTGCGGCCTTCAAAATAGTGCCCCACAAACTGAATCACCCAGCCGACGAAAAAGCCGCCGACGCCCACGAGCAACCACACCGTGTCCTCCAACGCTGCTACGGTTGCGCCGAACACCAGACCCCACGCAAACAAAGCCCCCATGATGAGGCCGAACCCTAAATTCAAGCGCAAGTAATAAAGCACAAAGACAATGGCCAGCCCCACCGCAGGGGATAACGGGATGTCATCGACCCACCACACCGGTCGAGACAACAAGACAAAAATCGCCATCACGATCAGCGGCACGCCCACCAAGTGGGTCGTGATATTGCGCGCGCTGCGATGGTAATCCGCGTAATTGGCGAGTTGATCGAGCAAAGTTTTCATGGCGGTGCTCCCGAGCGGTATGGCAGGCGCTTTTAACTGCTGGCTTCCAACCAACTATAGCGGGTTTTACCTTTTCACAAGCCTTGGCGCATTTATTCAATACCCCTTTGGGCGGGCTGCCCTACAGTCGTGGTGGTGTCAAACTTCCGGAGTACCCATGCAACTGCGTATCAACCAGTCCCTCGCTGACATACCCGTTCAATGGCAAGCGGAATCGTTGCTTCAGGTCCTGCGCGAGGCGATGGGTCTCACCGGCGCCAAATTCGGCTGTGGTGCGGGCCAATGTGGCGCTTGCACCGTCTTGCTCGATGGGGAGCCCACCCGAAGCTGTTTGCTCCCCGTGTCTGCCGCGGTGGGCAAATCGATCCAAACCCTGGAGGGCTTGGCCACAAAAGATCAGCCCCACCCGGTTCAACAAGCGTGGCTAGCTGCGGCCATTCCGCAGTGCGGGTATTGCCAATCCGGTCAGATCCTGGCGACAGTGGCCCTGCTGAAGAAAACCCCTAATCCGAGCGCGGTGCAAATTGATGAGGCGCTCGCCGGGCACTTGTGTCGCTGCGGGACACAACCCCGTATGCGAGCCGCTATTTTGGCCATGACGAAGGCTTGACGATGAACCCGAGCCTCCCGCGCCGGACATTTTTAAAGGGGGGTGGTGCCCTCCTGAGCGTGGCATTTCTGCCCGCTTGTGCCAGCTTGCCGGTCATCCCCAAGCGTCCCGCCCCCAACACCCAAATGGGGCTGGGCTGGATTAGCCACCAGTCGGGCTCATTCGTGCTGACTTTGCCTCGGGTCGAGATGGGCCAAAACATTGCCACCGCGCTGAGGCAAATTGCGGGCGAGGAATTGGGCGTTCGGCCAGAGTCTATCCAGGTCAAACTGCACGGAACCCGTGACATTGAACGCGTGCGGGCAACGGTGGGCAGCGAGTCGATCATGGACTTCGCGCTGCCACTGGCTCGTGCATGCGCGACCTTGCGCCAAGCACTCCAACAGGGTCAGATTCGTGGCCAGCTGGCGGCTCTGGACTTTCCCGTCGAGCAGTTGCGCGCCTTTTCGAGCCGCACGCAATGGGTGGGGCGCTCGCCTACGCTGGCCCAAGGCCTGGAATTGGTGACCGGCCAACCGCTCTTTGTGAGCGATGTGCGGCTACCGGGCATGGTCTACGGCCGCATTTTGCGTGCACCGGTATCGCCTGAAATTCCTTCTCGCGTGGCCGCATGGGATGAACGCAGCGCACGCGCGGTGCCGGGTTTCGTGGCCCTGGTGCGCCACGCAAACCTGCAAATGTCGGCCAGCGAGGGCATGGGCATCGTCGCCCAGACACCTGGCGCGCTAGACCGGATCGAACAAGCCTTGAACATTCGTTGGCAAACGGATGGCGCTGTGGATGACCCGTCCGTCCGCCAAGCGATTGACATCGACCTTCGCCTGGCCAGCCGCGCACGCCGCAATCGAGCCGCGTGCGGCCGTTGCTCGGTCGATCGGCGATGATGGGCTGGAGATGTGGGTGGGTTCGCAAGATGTGTTCTATCAACGCGATGTGGTTTGCCGTCGTCTGGGGCTCTCCGAGGACAAAGTGGAGGTTCACGGCTGTCGGGTGGGGGGCGCGTTTGGCGCCAAAACCATCAGCACCGTTGAACTCGAAGCGGCCGTTTTGGCCCTTGCGCTCAAATTGCCCGTGAAAGTGCAATGGACCCGAGCCCAAGAAATGACGCAGGCCTTTCACCGTCCCCCTTCGAGCCACCGGGTACGGGTGAGACTCACCGATGGCCAGATGACGGCTTGGGCCCATGATTTCGCGAGCAGTCATATTTTGTTTACCAGTGCCGTTGTCCCCGCTTGGATGCAGAAATTCACGGATGTCATCGGTGACGATGGCGTGGCGCGGGGTGCTCAGTTGCCCTACAAGGCAGGTTTGGTGAGGACAGGGTTTGATCTGGTCAGACTGCCCGTTCATACGGGGCCCTGGCGCGGACTGGGTGCGGGCCCCAACGGGTTCGTGATCGAGTCGGCCATAGACGAATGCGCCAGAGCGGCAGGCACCGAGCCTGTGCGCTTTCGCTTGCAGCACCTTGAGGAACCGCGTTTGCGGCGGGTGCTGGAGCAGGCGGTGGCCACTGCCCCGCCGTCTCCCGCGGCCCCCAAGGGAAAACGCTTGGGGCGTGGCGTGGCGTGCGGTATTTACAAAAAAACCAGCTTCGCGGCGGTGGTGGCCGACGTCATGGTGGACCCCGAGAGTGGCGAAGTGGCGGTCTTGCACATGCACTGTGCACATGAC
>VEQC01000038.1 GCA_018883455.1 Limnohabitans sp.
CCGCGCTTGCGCTACATGGTGAGCTTTTACGCCTTGGTCGACTTGATCGCCATCGCGCCGTTTTACTTTGCGCAACTGGTCACGGTGGATGTGGAGATGCTGCGCGTGTTGCGAATTTTGCGGCTCATGCGCATGGCCAAGTTTTCCCGCTTGATCATCCCCGCGTGGCATGAATTTCACGAGCTCAATCAAGGGCGCTCTTTCCGCGCCAAGCTCTACGCGTTGCTCGAACCCACCGGGCACTCGGGCAAGTTGCACATTTACGTGGACAACTTCATTGTGTTTTGGGTGTTGTTGTCGATTGCCTGCGTGATTTTGGAATCGGTGAGCGAAATCCGGGCGATCTTCAGCACGCACTTTTTGTGGATCGACACCATCGCCTTTTCCATTTTCACGCTGGAGTACTTGGCGCGCATTTACACCGCACCCGAAAACCCGGAGCACCGTGAGCGGCTCTCACCACGGCTGGCTTATGCCTCCTCGGGCGCAGCCCTCATTGACCTCATCACCATCCTGCCCTTCATCCTGGAGGCGATTTGGGCGAACACCTTGGACTTGCGGTTCTTGCGCGTGTTTCGTCTGGCCCGAATGCTCAAGCTCACGCGCTACACCACGGCGACATCCACCCTGCTCAAAGTGGTCAAGCGCGAATGGCAGGTGATTTTTGCGTCGGTGTTTGTGATGATGCTCTTGGTGATCCTCACCGCAAGCTTGGGTTATTTGCTCGAGCATCCCGCCCAACCCGACAAGTTCGAGAACATTCCGCAGGCCATTTACTGGGCCGTCATCACGCTCGCGTCAGTGGGCTACGGCGACATTTCACCCGTGACGCCGCTGGGACGCACGCTCACGGTGGTGCTCTCGCTCACGGGGATTGGCATCTTTGCCATTCCTGCGGGTTTACTCGCCTCGGCCTTTACCGATCAACTGCGCATTGACCGCGAGGCATTCCGCCGTACCCTGGTGCAAGCACTGCAAGACGGTGAGATGGACCCGCGCGAGCGCGAGGAGATCATGGTCGAAGCCGAGCGCCTGCACCTCACGAAGGTGGAGTACGACCAATTGATGGAAGACGCGGCGCGCGAGCACCGCGAGCAAATGAAGTCCGAGAGCATTCAACTCGGCCACCTCATGCTCGACGCACAAACTCACCCGGCACTCGCAGCCGAGCAATTCCGGATCTTGTGGCTACAGTTAGCCCTGCTCGCGCAGGCGTTGGATCGTGAGACGCTCAAAGCGCACTTGCAAACGCAGGGAATGCAAGAGGGCGGCATCGAGCAGGCCTTGGCGGCGCTCGATGCCAACTTGGTTACTGATCAGCGTCGTTCGCTGTAGCGTTTGATTTGCGCGAGGCGAGCCTGCCCCAGGCGATGACGATGAGGGCGCCACCGATTTTGGCGATGTACTTCAGCGCCTCGTTCTCCTCAAAGAACTCCCGCAGGGCAATGTCGTGGCTGATGGTGTCGCCGGCCACCCAGCCAATGAGCGCTGCGCCGAGCAAGATGATGATGGGGAAGCGCTCCATGAGGCGAATCATGAGGGCACTGCCAAAGATCACGAGCGGAATGCTGATGGCCAGGCCCAAGACGAGCAACACATCGTTGCCCTTGGCCGCAGCCGCCACGGCGATCACGTTATCCAAGCTCATCACGACATCGGCAATGAGGATGGTGCGAACAGCGGTCATGAGGTTGCCGTTCTCCTCGCCACCGGCCTCTTCGTCTTCATCCTCGGTCAAGAGCTGGCTGCCGATCCACAGCAGGAGTAATCCGCCCACGAGCTGCAAGTAAGGCAACTCCATGAGTTTGGCCGCCACAAAGGTGAGCACGATTCGCAAGACCACCGCCGCTCCCGAGCCCCAGAAAATGGCTTGGCGCTGCTGCTCGGGGGGAAGCCCTCGCGCGGCCAAGGCAATGACGACGGCGTTATCGCCAGAGAGAATGATGTTGATCCAGATAATCAGCGTCAACCCGACCCAAAAATCGGGGCTTTGCAGCATTTCCATGCTTGCTCCTCGTGTGTGTTGGCGCCCCAGACCCTGGCCTTGAACGCATTTTGAATGCCAAAGGGTCGAGTTTACCGCCTCGCTCCCCCGAAGCTTTTGCCGCCCACGGTCGATCGGTAGGCCGCCGACCTCGCGCCCCATGCACCGAAATCAGGATTCAATCAGCACCTTTTTGGTGCATGAATGCCCCTATATGGGGGGTTTCGAGAATTGTATACACTGAAAACTCTAGCAAAATCGCTTCAAAACCACCAATCTAGCGCTTCACCGCTGGGCATTGTTCTTGCAATCCCGCTGACGTCTGTACAGCAACCTCTTCATGGAGTCCCCCCTATGCATAAACGCGCACTTTTGAAATCTGTTCTGGCGCTTGCCGGTTTTGCCGCCCTCGGCACCGTCCAAGCCCAAACCACGCCTATCAAATTTCAATTGGACTGGCGCTTTGAAGGCCCCTCGGCCTTCTTTTTGGTTCCCGTGGCCAAAGGCTATTTCAAGGATGCCAAATTGGATGTGACCGTGGATGCGGGTAACGGCTCCGGCGGAGCGGTCAACCGTGTGGCCTCGGGCACCTATGACTTGGGCTTTGCCGACTTGGCCGCGCTCATGGAATTCCACGCCAACAACCCCGATGCGCCCAACAAGCCGGTAGCCATCATGATGGTTTACAACAACACCCCCGCATCGGTCATGGCCCTGAAGAAGTCGGGCATCAAAACCCCGGCCGACCTCAGCGGTAAAAAACTGGGGGCCCCTGTGTTCGATGCCGGCCGCCGGGCGTTTCCGATTTTCGCCAAGGAAAACGGCGTGAGTGGTGCCAACTGGGTGAGCATGGATCCGCCCCTGCGTGAAACCATGCTCGTGCGCGGTGATGTAGATGCCATCACGGGCTTTACCTTCACCTCGCTGCTCAACATTGAGGCGCGTGGGGTGAAAGCCGAAGACGTGGTGGTCATGCAATACCCGGACTATGGCGTGAAGCTCTACGGCAACGCGATCATTGCCACGCCCAAAATTCTCAAAGAGAACCCCGAGGCGGTGAAAGCCTTTCTGCGTGCCTTCACCAAAGGCGCGAAGGACGTGATTGACGATCCGGCCAAAGCCATCGAAGCCGTGAAAGCGCGTGACGGGATCATCAACACTGAACTCGAGACACGCCGTCTCAAGCTCGCCATCGACACCGTGATCAACAGTGCCGACGCGCGCACCGAAGGCTTTGGTCAAATCCGGGGGCCTCGCCTCTCGCTCATGGCCTCCCAAGTCTCTGATGCGTTCAACACCAAGTCACGTGTGAAGGCCGACGACATCTGGAACGGCAGCTTCCTGCCCACGGCCAAGGAACTCGACATCTTGCCGAAGAAAAAATAAGGCGATACAGCGCATGAGCGAACCCAACTTTGTTGACTTTCAGAATGTATGGCTCGCCTACAACGAGGAGTTGCTGGCACAGAACCATTTCGCGGTCGAGGACATTAACCTGCAAGTCAAGCAGGGGGAGTTCATCGCTATCGTGGGGCCTTCGGGCTGCGGCAAATCGACCTTCATGAAACTCACGACCGGGCTCAAAAAGCCCAGTCGTGGCACCATTCATGTCGATGGGCAAGCGGTCAACGGCCCCCTCAAAATCAGTGGCATGGCGTTTCAAGCGCCTTCTTTGCTGCCTTGGCGAACCACGCTCGACAACGTGCTACTGCCCTTAGAGATCGTGGAGCCTTTCCGCTCCCAATTCAAATCCCGGCGCGCAGAATTTGAGGCACGTGCCATCGAGCTCTTGCGCAGCGTGGGTCTTGGCGGTTACGAGCGCAAGTTTCCTTGGCAACTCTCGGGCGGCATGCAACAGCGCGCGAGCATTTGCCGCGCGCTTATTCACGAGCCCAAGATGCTGTTGCTCGACGAACCCTTTGGGGCGCTCGATGCCTTCACGCGTGAGGAGCTTTGGTGCGCCTTGCGCGACTTGTGGCAAGAAAAACGCTTTAATGTGATTTTGGTCACCCACGATTTGCGCGAGTCGGTCTTCTTGGCCGACACGGTTTATGTGATGAGCAAGAGCCCCGGGCGCTTTGTGGTGCGACGCGAGATTGACTTGCCCCGTCCGCGCGATCTGGAGGTGACTTACACCCCTGAGTTCACGGACATCGTGCACGAGCTGCGCGGCCACATTGGGGCCATGCGCAAAACCGGCACCCCCCTGGAGCAATAACGCATGAAGTCTCAACAATTGGAACGTTGGTCGCCTTGGCTTTTGCTCGTGGCGACCCTTTTGATCTGGCAGGCACTTTGCTCGGCCTTTTCGGTTTCGGAATTCGTCTTCCCGAGCCCTCTGCGCATTTGGGAGCAGATGGTGGAGTTTCGCGATGTGATCGCCGCCCACGCTTGGCGCACCTACTGGGTGACGATGGCCGGATTCGGCATCGCCATCGTGGTGGGCGTTTTGCTGGGTTTTGTGATTGGCAGCTCGCGCTTGGCGTACGCTGCGGTGTATCCCCTGATGACGGCATTTAATGCCCTCCCCAAAGCCGCTTTCGTGCCCATCTTGGTGGTGTGGTTCGGCATTGGCATTGGACCGGCGATTCTCACGGCTTTTTTGATCAGCTTCTTCCCGATCATGGTCAACATTGCCACCGGTTTGGCCACACTGGAGCCCGAACTCGAAGATGTGCTGCGCGTTTTGGGCGCACGGCGCTGGGACGTGCTGGTCAAAGTCGGTCTGCCCCGCTCGATGCCTTATTTCTATGGCTCGCTCAAAGTGGCCATCACCCTCGCCTTTGTGGGCACGACGGTTTCGGAGATGACGGCCGCCAATGAAGGCATCGGCTATCTGCTGATCTCCGCCGGCTCCGCCATGCAAATGGGCTTGGCATTTGCCGGTTTGGTGGTGGTGGGTGCCATGGCCATGGTGATGTATGAGCTCTTTAGCTACGTGGAAAAACATACAACGGCTTGGGCGCATCGGGGTTCGCAATCTCATTAAGTTGAATCCGTAATAGCCCCAACCCCTTGTCCATGACGACTCTTCGGAGTCGTTTTTTTATTGGTTTTAACGATTTAATCTATAAAAACTGGCATATCATTGATAGACCATAAGGGATTGCCCTGTCGCGGCATCCCGCTAGCCTTTTTCCGTATCAAGGATTTTGCATGGACATCCCCCATCCAACCCCGTCAACCGGCACCATGACTGGTTCGGACAAGCTCTTTATTGTTTTCCTCATTCTTATCCTGGGGCTGGTGACCTGGCTTGGGTCCATGAATTACCACGAGGGCCAAAAAGAGGAAGAGACCAAGCGCAACGGCGAAGCCTGGTTGGCCTGGTTTACCGACATGGGGGGCAAGCGCCACGCCGATGATTTCCCGGCCGACCACCCTTGCTCCCCGCAAAGCAAGCCCGACCTCTCGCCCACCCACATCAAGGAAGGCAAGCCCATCACGGGCACCTGGGGGCCCTGTTTGGCCCAGGCCATGACAGAGAGTTCCCTCAAGGATTTGAAGAACCCGTTTAGCCAACAGGCGCTCAACCTCGTGGAGAGTTGCGATGCCAAAAACCACAAGTTATCGGGCTCACTGGTTTTGGAAGAAATGAGTCCGACGCCTGCAGGTTCGCCCGTGCCGTTTGTGAACTCCTCCTTGGCTGATCTTGACCCCATCGATCACAAGTTGCAAGTGCGCATCACGGTATGCAACAAAGGCGGTGGGCCGATCCGCATTGGTGAAGTCGAATTCTGAGGTGCAGCATGTCTAAACAATACATCAAAGATATCGACGTCAACGAACTGCTGGGCCATCAGAAGGCCAATATTGCGCATGACTTGCCGCGTCGCAAGTGGCTGTATTCTTGGTTGCTCGACCCGAACATTCCGGGCAACTTCCAGACCGATGTGGACAAGTGGATCGGGATCCTGATCGTCCTCAACCTGTTCTCGTTGGTTTTTGAACATGTGCCCGCCGTCTACGAGCCCAACCAAGGCTTGTTCCATGCGTTTGACGTGTTTTCGGTGGCGGTGTTCACGATCGAGTACCTCACGCGCTGGTATTTGGCCCCGGAAGATGAGGAATTCAAAGGCAAATCCTCCCCGCGTGTGGCATTCATGCTCAGCCCGTTTGCCATCATTGACTTTCTCGCGGTGGCACCGTTTTACTTCCAGGCCTTCATTCCGATTGACCTGCGCATGCTGCGATTCCTGCGACTGCTGCGGATTCTCAAGCTCTTTCGCATCATCATCCCGGCCATTCACGAGTTTCGTGAACTCAATCAAGGTCGCACTTTCCGCCAAAAAATGCATGCCTTGGTCTTCCCCTCGGATTTTGGCGGCAAGTTGCACCAGATTTTTGATGTGTTCATTGCCATCTGGGTGCTGCTCTCGGTGGCGAGCGTGGTGTTGGAATCGATCCAATCGCTGGACTACATCCTGCACTTGCAATTCATCATCTTGGACGCCATTGCGGTGGGCGTCTTCACGGTAGAGCTGTTCTTGCGCATTTATTCCTGCGTGGAAGATCCGCAGTATCAAGATCGGGTCGCCCCTCGCTTGGGCTATGTGAAGTCGGGCTCGGCCATCATTGATATTTTGGCTGTGACTCCCTTCTTCCTGGAAGTGTTCTTGCACCACCTCTTCGATTTGCGTTTTCTGCGGGTCTTCCGTCTCGCCCGACTGCTCAAGCTCACCCGCTACAACGACGCGACCGAGATTCTCATCAAGGTTGTCGTGCGCGAGTGGCCCGTGATGAGCGCCTCCGCGTTCATCATGATGCTCCTGGTGGTGATGACCGCGAGCTTGGGTTATTTGTTCGAGCACGATGCACAGCCCGACAAGTTCGAAAACATTCCGCAGTCGATTTACTGGGCGGTGATCACACTGGCCTCGGTGGGCTACGGCGATATCTCACCCGTGACCCCCGTGGGTCGATTCATGACCATCATTCTGGCCCTGCTCGGGATTGGCATTTTTGCCATTCCAGCGGCCTTGCTGTCGTCGGCCTTTAGCGACCAGTTGGTGAAAGAACGCGACACACTCAAAGCGAATTTGTTCTCCATGCTCAAGGATGGCGAGCTCGATGAAAACGAAATCATCCTCCTGCGCAATGAGGCCAAGCGCTTGCACCTCACCGTGGAAGAGCTGAACCAGTTGATCGATCAAATCATCAAAGAGCACGACGTCAACACACGTGAAATTCCGCTCGTCAAAGTGGCGGAGCAGCCCGAGTTGGCGGTGGAGCACTATAAGCAATTGCTGGGTGAGATTCGCCGCCTAGGCCTGCTCACCGATCACCACCGGTTTGATGAAGCGGCCCAACAAGGCTATCGACTCGCCCCCCAAGACCTGACCATTTGGAAGCAGATTCAAGGTAAGTCATGATCGTGGGGGTTCAGCAGTATGTGATGGAGGTGCTGGAGGGTTCGCCCAAGCACCGCATGAGTCAGTATGTGGAGTGGTTGATCTCCAGCGTGGTCTTGATCAACTGTACGGCCGTGATTTTGGATTCGATCCCAGAAGTACACGCCGAACACAAAGCGTTCTTCCATGAACTGGAGTTCTGGAGCGTGATGTTTTTCACGGCGGAGTACTTGTTGCGGGTATGGTCGCTGGGGCGAAAGTACCTTGCCGAGGGCAGTCGTTGGAAGGGCCGCAAAGAATACATCTTCAGCCCATTTGGGTTGATCGATTTCTTTGCCACCATGCCGCACTACCTGCACATGTTTTTCCCCACGCTGGACCTGCGCATCCTGCGCGTGCTGCGCCTGCTGCGTATCCTCAAGCTCTCCAAATACAACACAGCCTTGCAAGACCTCTTCCATGCGGTGCACTCGGAGCGGCGTGCCTTTGGGTCGGCCGCGTTTTTGTTGATGATTGCCACCATCGTCTCGGCCTCGCTCATGCACTTTGCCGAGGGGCACGAGCAGCCCGAACATTTCGGCTCCATTCCGCACGCGATCTACTGGTCTGTCGTGACCATCACCGCGGGCTACGGCAATGTCGAGCCCGTGACTCGCGCGGGCGAAGCGATCGCGCTTCTCACGGGGTTCTTGGGCGTTTGTATGGCCGCCATCATGACGGGTATTGTGGCGTCGGCCTTCTCCAACCAAATGTCACGCAAGAAAGCCGCCTTTAAGGCGCAGCTGCTCAAGGCGCTGTCGGACGGCGAAGTGTCTGAGGCCGAGCGCGATAGCCTGCGTCGCCTGCAACAGCGCTTCCGCCTCTCGGACGCCGATGTGCAAGCCATGATCGATGGGGCGCAAAACAAGTGAGTGCGACCAACATGAGTGGGGCCCCAAGCCTCTACGCCCGAGCGCAGCGGCGTACCTATGAAATTCTGGACGGCGAGGTCTTCGATCAGACCAGCCGTATTTGCGAATACTTCATCGCCTCCTTGGTGGTGCTCAATGTGATCGCCATCATTTTGGAGTCCGTGCCGCAATTCCATGAGGCCTACGCACACTGGTTTGACTACTTTGACGTCTTTAGCGTGGTGGTGTTTTCCATTGAGTATGTCTTGCGGGTTTGGTCGTATGGGGCACGCTACCCAGAGCCCGAGAAAACCTGGCAGGGTCGGCGCGATTACATCTTCAGCCCGTTTGGGCTAGTCGATTTTTTCAGCACGGTGCCCTTCTACCTCCAATTGTTATTCCCCGGTGCGGACTTGCGGGTGTTGCGCATGTTCCGTCTGATGCGAATCTTCAAACTCTCGCGCTACAACAGCGCGATGGAAGACATGCTCGAAGCGATCAAGTCCGAGCGCGACTCGTTTTCATCCGCCATTTTTCTGCTCTTCATCAGCTGCTTGTTGTTCTCTTCGTTGATCTACATTGTCGAAGGGCAAGATCAACCGGAGGTGTTCCCCTCCATCCCCGCGGCCATGCATTGGTTCATGCTGACCATCATTGCGGGCTGGGGGAATGTGGATCCGGTGAGCTTCCTGGGAGTGGTATTGGTGGTGGTCACGCAAATTCTGGCCATTGCCTTGGCGGCCATCCTCACCGGTGTGGTGGCCACCGCCTACGCCGCTCAGGTGCAAGGGCGCGAAGCCTTGTACGAGATGGAAGTGCGCGAAGTGCTGGCCGATGGGGTGGTTTCAGAAGAAGAGCACCACCACCTCAAGCACTTACAAGCCAAGTACGGCATGTCGGACGAGCAAGTCCATGCCATTGCCGAGCAAGTGCGAATGGAAAAGGAAGCCGCCAAGGCCTCCTGAGCCCCCTCCCCCGGGTTGAGCCGCTCGCTTTTCGGAAGGCTCGCCGCCTGAGCCCGGCGAGCGGTTATGCTTATTGACCCTTCGGTCGATCCGCCATGCCCCCCCGTTCATTCCGCCCCGGCTTCATGGTCCTCCACAGCAATCAGCTCGAGGGCTTGCGCACGCTGTTGCTGGCGCATCTTGAGAGCCAACCGCTGGACCCGCTCACGCCAGAGATCATTCTGGTGCAGAGCAACGGCATGAAGAACTGGGTCGAGCGGGCACTGGCCGAACATCTGGGCATTTGTGCCGGAACCGAACTGACTTTGCCCGCCACACTCATCTGGCGCCTCTATCGACAAGTGCTCGGGCCGGAGCGGGTTCCGGCCGATATGCCGTTGGACGAATCGGCCTTGGTTTGGCGTCTGATGCGGCTCTTGCCCCAACACCTGCACCTGCCGAGTTTTGTCACACTCGCACGCTACGTGCGTCCCACCGACGCGGCCTCTGGCATCGACCCGCTGCGCCTCTACAGCCTGTGCGCGGAGTTGGCCGATGTGTTCGATGGCTACCAAAACTACCGCGCCGACTGGCTGGAGGATTGGGCCGCCGGCGAGGCCCGGTTGCGCCAAGCCAACGGTGCGCACGCCGCGATGCCACCCGACCAAGCGTGGCAAGCGGCGCTCTGGCAAGCTGTGGTCGCAGACTGGCAGGCCGAAGACCCGACACGCACCCAAAGCTTAGCCTCGCGCGCCCAAGTGCATGCCGCATTCATGCAAGCGCTCGAACGCACACCCGATGGTCAATGCCCTGCGGGCTTGCCGCCCCGACTCATTGTGTTTGGCATCAGTGCGCTGCCCATGCAAACTGTGCAGGCTTTGGCGGCGCTTGGGCGATTCTGCCAAGTCCTCATGCTGGTGCAAAACCCGTGTCAGTACTTTTGGGGCGACATTGTGGAGAGTCACGCGCCCTTGCAGCGGCTCGCGCGCCGCCGCCAAGCGGAAAAGCCGGGTTGGCCCACCCTGGCGCAAGGACAGACCTGGGACGATCACTTGCGGCTGGCGCTGCACACACAAGGCAATGGGCTGTTGGCCGCTTGGGGTAAGCAAGGTCGGGATTATCTGCATTTGCTCGACGCACATGACGCGGGCGCTAGCCGGGTGGATGTGTTTGTGGACCCCGTCGCTTGCGCCCGGGAAGAGGGCCGAGAGCCTTCCCTGTTGGCCCAAGTTCAATCGGGCATTCTCAACTTGGAAGCCCCCCCGCAGCCGCGACAACGCGTGGCGGCGCAGGACCACAGTGTGGTGATGGTGCGAACGCACAGCGCCCGGCGGGAGTTGGAAGTGCTGCACGACCGCATTTTGGATTGGCTCGACCAAGATGCCACCCTCAAGCCCCAAGACATCACGGTCATGGTGCCCGACATGGCGAGTTTCGCCCCCGTGATCCACGCCGTCTTTGGGCGTTTTCTGCCGGGAGACCCGCGCCATTTGCCCTACGCCGTGGCCGATGCCTCACCGCTGACCGACCCCGTGATGCAGGCCATGGCTGCGCTCCTGCAATTGCCCGAGCTGCGCCTCTCGCGACGCGATTGGCGCAGCTGGATGGATGTGCCCGCATGCCGTCGCCGCTATGGCTTGGAGTTGGCCCAGGTGGACGAACTCGACGCCTGGCTGGCACAAGCCAATGTGCGCTGGGGTCTGGATACGCCGCACCGGGCCGACTTTGGCCTACCCTCGACGCTGCCCGATGCGCAGAACAATACCTGGTTATTTGGTTTGGAGCGGCTGTTGCTGGGGTTTGCGCAGCCCGCACCGCATCCGTGGGCGGGCGTCATGCCGCAGGCGGGCCCGGCCAGTCTGGATGGCCCCCTGCTCGATGCCTTGGTGCTGTGGTTGCGCGACATGACCTGGGCTTTGGCGCAACTCACGCAAGCACACCGACCCAGCGAGTGGGTCGCGTTGGTGCAGCAAATGCTCGCGCGATGTTTTGAAGCGCAAGACGATCGGGAACACACCCGAATCGGCGCCCTGCTCGCCCCGCTCGAAGCCTGGTGGAAGGATTGTCAGCTCGCGGGCTTTGACGAGGCCGTGCCGCTGGCGGTGGTGCGCGAATATTGGTTGCGCAAAGTGCAATCGGCCTCGGCTCAGCAACGCTTTTTTGGCGGGGGGGTGCAATTTGCCACCCTCATGCCCATGCGCTCCATTCCCTTTCGCGTGGTGTGTCTGCTCGGGATGAATGACACCGCCTATCCGCGCGCGGCCGCACCGCGCGGCTTTGACCTCATGGCCATGGGAGAGGGTTGGCGTGCGGGGGATCGATCTCGCCGCGAGGACGACCGCTATTTGTTTCTGGAAGCAGTCTTGGCGGCGCGCGACCGGCTCTACATCAGCTGGCAAGGCCGCCACAGTGTGACGCACGCTGAACAACCCCCATCACCGCTGGTGTTGCAACTCCAGGCCCACCTCGAACAAGGTTGGGAGGGATTGGCCGAGCCCGCGCTGCAACCGCTTCACCCTTTTTCACCGGCCTATTTTTCTGCGCAGACGCAAGACTTCACCTACGACGCGCAATGGCAAGCGGCGCGCCAGCCCAGCAAACCGGTCACGCCCGCGAGCCCCACGGCGCAGGCCACACCGGTGCCGAGCTTGGATGCGCAGGCTTTGGTACGTCTGCTGCGGGCGCCAGCCCAGGTTTACTTGCGCGATCGCCTGGGCGTTCGTTTGCTGAGCCCCGCGGCCCAAAGCCCCGACGAGGAGAGCTTTGGCCTCGATGAATTGCAACGCTACCAATTGGTGGAAGAACTCTTGTACCCACTGGATGCCCCGCCAGAGGCCACGCTGTTGTCCCTGCGCGGCGAGCTGCCGCTGGGCGCGGCGGGGCAATTGGCGCGTGAGGAATTACGGCGGCTGCGCGAGGTGTTGCACACGCATCTGGCCCAACTCCCACTCCCTCCCCCCCCCCGCTTGGACAGACGTTCGGCGCAATGGCGTTGGGGAGACTTGCAGTTAGACGGCGAGTGGCCCTTGGACGCGCGCACCCGGTGGTGGCGTGACGACGGCGGCCATCATTGGCAAACCTTGTTGCGGCCGGGACGCGTCTGGTTTGATTTCAAGAACAAGTCTTACCCCCGCTTGGATGCCCTCGCAGCGCTATGGGTCGGGCACTTGATGGCCAACGCTGCAGGCGAACCCACGCACAGCAGCTTGATCGGCCTTGACGATGTGATCACACTCAGGCCACTGGAGGCGGCGCAGGCACAAGGGCATTTGGAGTCTCTGGTGCAAGCCTACGCCCGTGCCTGGGCCAGCCCCATGTTCATGGCGCCGCGCAGCGCGGCCCTTTATGGCCTGGGAATGCTGGCCGACCCGAGCCAGGAGCCGCAGGCATGGGCGCAGGCGCGGTCTTACTTCGATGATCCGCGCGGCGGTGAAGCCGCTCGCCAACCCTATTTGCAGCGCGTGCTGGCGCAAACGCAGGACATGCGCGGGGTTTTGCAACACGAATGGGCCGGGGTGTACGGCGGATTGCTCAGGGCCTTGCCCACCCCGTCCGATGCGAGCGATTCCGAGGCCGACGAGGAGAGTGCCGCATGAACGCCCGCCCGCTTGACGTTCAAACCCTCCCCCTGCGGGGTTGGCAAGTCATTGAGGCGAGCGCCGGCACCGGGAAGACTTGGACCTTGGCCGCGCTCTACCTGCGCTTGATCTTGGGCCATGGACGGCCCTCGCGCTTGCTGCCTGACCAAATCCTAGTGATGACCTTTACCGAAGCGGCCACCGCCGAACTGCGCGAGCGCATTCAGCGCCGACTGGAAGCCGCCGCACGATGGTTTGAAGCCGCCGCAGGAGGCTCCCCCCTGGCACCCGAAACGCCGCCCGACCCCTTGCTCGATGCCCTGGCGCAAGACATCCCGCGCGCCGAGTGGCCAAGTTGCGCCTTGCAATTGCGCGCGGCTTCACAGGCCATGGACTTGGCCGCCATTGAGACCATCCATGGCTGGGCCAGACGCACGCTGCAAACCCATGCGGTGGCGAGTCGCTCCCAAATGAACGGCATGCGCCTTGACGACCCCGATGCCCTCTGGCGCATGTGCGTCCAAGATTATTGGCGTGCCGAGATCACGCCATTGCCTCTGGCTGAATTGCAAACCGTACGACGCCATTTCAAAGGCACGCCCGACACCCTCGCCCCCACGCTGCTGCAAATGTGGCGCCGAGCGATGCGCGCCCCCGATGGGGCCGAGCGCCCATCCTGTGCGCCCGCAGAAGTCTTTGCGCAACAAACCGCATACGAGACCCAACTGCAGACCCTGGCGCAGACCGCGCGGGCCGCATGGCATGCAGGGGTATTGAGCGCTTTGCAGGCCCACCGCATTCCCAAGGCGCGCCAGTACGAGGACAAACTCCAGACCCTCTCCGATTGGTGCACGTCCGCCGACGACGGACCCGAGGAGGCCGCAACCCCTGAAGACACCGAGGGGCGCGCATGGCGGGGCCTGCCGCCGAAAAAGACCTTGACCACTTTGGAGTCCTTCGGCGCACGCTCGCTGGCCGCGAAAAAATGGCCGGGCGACCTCACGGCCCACCCCTTCTTCCAACACTTGCAGGCGTATCTGGACGCGCTGGCGCAACTGCCCGATTTGGGCCAAGCGCTGCGCGACCATGCCATGCAAGCGGTGGCGCAGCGCTACCAACAGCGTAAAGAAGCTTTGGGGTGCTGGGACTTTGACGACTTGTTGCAGCAACTTCACACGGCCTTGAATGCCCCCGAGGGTGAACTCGCGCCGGTCCTGCGCGCGCAATACCCCGTGGCCTTGGTCGATGAGTTTCAGGATACCGACCGCTGGCAATACGGGAGCTTGGCCGCCATTTACGCCCCCGCGGGGGATCACGCCTTCATCATGATTGGTGATCCCAAACAGGCCATTTATGGCTTTCGGGGAGCCGACATCCACACCTACCTCGCCGCCCGCGATGCGGCGCTCGCGCGCGACCCCAAGGCGCTGCACACCTTGGAGACGAACCGGCGTTCCTGCGATGGGCTGGTGCGGGCGGTGAACCACCTCTTCGCCGTGCCTCAGGTGTTTGGTGATGATGCGCAGCAAGAAGCCCGCATTCAATTTCACCCCGTGGCCGCAAGCGCACCCGTGGCGAGTTGGTCCCAGCGTTTGAAGCAAGAACGACCGGCCTTGACGGTTTGGTACCGACCCCATGACGGGAAAAAAGCGTCACCGCGCGAGTTGCTGTTGGAGGGGTTTGCCAACAGCTTTGCCGATCAGATGGCGCAGTTGCTCAATGCGGGCTTGGCCAAGCCGCGCGAGATGGCGGTGCTCGTACGCCAACAAGATCAGGCTCGCGCCATGCGCGACGCGCTCGCGGCACGACGCATCCCAAGCGTTTACCGCTCCGCCAGGGAGCCCGTGGTGCAAACGCAGGAAGCGCAGGACATCTGGTGTTTGTTGGAGGCGCTGTCCCACCCCCGCGAGCGATCGGCACTGCGCGCGGCCTTGGCCAGTCGCACCTGGTGCTTGCCGTTGGAAGCGGTCGAGGCCTGCATTCAAGACGAAGCGCAGTGGGATGCGCTGGTCATGCAATGCCAACGCTGGCAAGACATTGGGCAGCGTCAAGGGGTGTTGCCCATGCTCGTGCGCTGGCTGATCGAGAGCGGTGCCGCCAGCCGTTTGCTCCAACAAGCGGAGCCCGAACGCAGCTTGAGTCACGTTCTCCATTTGGGCGAATTGCTGCAAGCCCAAGCCAACCCCCATGATTTGGCGGCGCTGGCGCGCTGGTTGGGGGAACAAACCCTGCAGCCCAGTGGCGACGCCGATGGGCTTCGGGTGCGGCTCGAGACCGATGCCGAGTGCGTGCAAATTCTCACCTATCACATGAGCAAGGGCCTGCAGTTCCCGCTGGTCTTCTTGCCCTTTGTGGGCCTGTTTTCCGCCCGCAAAGACCCCAAGGACGACGACGAAGGGGCGCAGTCCACGCGCGAAGAGGACATGCGCTTGCTCTATGTGGCCATGACGCGGGCCCAGGAGGGTTTGTGGATGGGGGTGTGCGAGAGTCACCAGGATGTGATCAAAGGCCCGCCTTTGCGCCTCAGTGCCTTGTCACGGTTGTTGGAGCGCCAGCAGGCAGGCGATTTGTGGGCAGCGTTAGAGCGCCATTGCCAACACCCCGATATCGCGCTGGCCGAATTGCCCGAGCCCACGGGGGCCACCTACCAAGCGCCCGCTGCTGACGATGGCGGGCGAGCAGCGCGAACGCCAAAGCGTGCCCATGTGCGCGAGGGCGGCAGCACGAGTTTTAGCGCGCTCACGCGGGGGCTGGAGACCTCCAGCGCGGGCGAGGAGGCTTTGGCTGACGCGCTCACCGATGCGCAAGACGCCCCAGAGCCAGGAAAGCTCAGTGCGGATCTGCCTTGGCAAGGCTTTCCCGCAGGTGCACGCTACGGCACCTTGTTGCATGACTTGCTGGAGTGGCAAGCCCAACAGGATTGGCCCCTGGCTCGCGACGCCGTCGCCCCCTGGCAAGCCCAAGCTTGGCGCGATTGGTGCCAGCGTAAAACCTTGCTGACCCCGTTGAAGGCCGATGCGCAAGCCCAGCTAGAGCCTTGGCTGCGCGAATTGATCACCTGCCCCCTCTCGCTC
>VEQC01000229.1 GCA_018883455.1 Limnohabitans sp.
GGCTTGCACCAGACGCTCACGTACCCGCGCATGGGCACTGGCCGCGACCAAGGCCGTCGGCTGGGCGCGAGCCACTTCTTGCGCAAAGCTGGGCCCACTGAGCGCACCGGCCTGGAGCTGTGGCGCCACCTCGGCCTGCACTTCATGCGGCATGCGCCCCACCCCCTCCGGAGAAGCCTCAAACCCCTTGCACAACCATGCCACCGGAACCGCCTCGGTGAGCCCGAGTTGGGTGAGGGCGATGAGGGTTTCGCGCAGGGCGCGCATGGGCACGCCCAGGACGATCAGGTCTTGCGTCAACAGGTCGGGCGAGAGCGCGCCGCTTTGTACCTGCACGCCAGCGGAAAACCGCTGGTCGGGCAAATAACGGGCGTTAACCCGATCGCGCTGCATGGCTTGCGCTTGCGCGGCGTCGCGCGCCCACAGGGTGACGGCGTGCCCCTGACCCGCGTGGATGGCCAACGCGGTTCCCCAGGCACCAGCACCCAAAACAGCGATGCGCATGCGGGACTCGCGCCGAGCCAACTTACTGAGGGGCGACAGCGGTTTGTTGCTGCTGCTCGTACATGGCCTGGAAATTGATTTCGGCCAAATGCACGGGCGGGAAACCGGCGCGCTGAATCAAATCCGCAATGTTGCTGCGCAGGTAGGGGTAGACGATTTGCGGGCAAGCAATGCCCACGATCGGGCCCATTTGCTCGTCGGGCACGTGGCGAATTTCAAAAATACCCGCTTGCTTGGCCTCGACCAAGAACACCACTTTGTCGTCAATCTTGGTGGTCACGGTGGCGGTCACGCTCACTTCCGTGATGCCTTCGGCCACGGGCTCGGCGGAGACGCCCAATTGAATGTCCACGCTGGGCTGCTCGCTGCTGAGCAAAATGGCGGGGGAGTTGGGCTGCTCCAAGGAGGCATCCTTGAGGTAGACACGCTGAATGTTGAAGACCGGGGTCGCTTGCTCTGTCATGGTCGTTTCCTAGGGTTAAAAAAAGCCCGACTCGGCGAACCGAATCGGGCTTTTCGGGTCAACCCCGATTATGTCAGGCTTGCAGCAGCGGAATGAGGGCGCCGCGGCTATCGAGCGCGATCAAATCGTCACACCCACCCACGTGGGTATCACCAATGAAAATTTGCGGCACCGTTCGCCGGCCCGTGATTTGCATCATTTCGGCGCGCGCCTCAGGGGTGAGGTCGACGCGGATTTCCTCAATCACCTCAACCCCCTTGGCCTTGAGGATTTGCTTGGCGCGCACGCAATAAGGGCAGACGGCCGTGGTGTACATCTTGACAGCGGGCATGATGGGCTCTTCAGGATTTCTGTACCGGTAGGTTAGCTTCTTTCCAGGCTTGCATCCCGCCCTGGAGCGAATGCACCTGTTCATAACCCAGTTTTTGGGCAATGTTGGCGGCGCGGCGCGAGCGCATGCCCGAAGCACACACCATGATCAGGGGGGTGGACTTGTTTTTCGCCACTTCGCCCAGACGAGACTCAAGCTGATCGAGGGGGATGTGGCGCGCGCCCACGATATGGCCGCCGGCATATTCTTCGCCGGAGCAAACATCCACCACCAAGGCTTTTTGCCGGTTCATGAGCTGCACCGCCTGGGTCGGGCCAATGCCAGCCAAGGCCGCCCCCTGCAAAGTGGGGAGCAAAAGCAAAAAGCCGCTGGTCAGGGCCAGGGTGATGAGTAACCAGTTGTCCAGGATGAATTTCACAGAGGGTCTCAAAGCGAGGGTGGAAGGGACCGAAAGTCGGCAGCAAGTTGGCGTATTTTAAAATCGAAGTTTTGTCCCCACCGTCGACCTGAATAACTTTTCCCATGCACAAGCTCGTACTCATTCGCCACGGCGAATCCACCTGGAACCTGGAAAACCGCTTCACCGGCTGGACCGATGTGGATTTGACCCCCACCGGCGAGGCCCAGGCCCGCGCCGCTGGCCGCCTGCTCAAAGCCGAAGGCTACGAGTTTGACATTGCCTACACCAGCGTTTTAAAGCGCGCCATCCGCACCCTTTGGCTCACTTTGGACGAAATGGACCGCCACTGGCTGCCGGTGGTCAAGTCCTGGCGCCTCAATGAGCGGCATTACGGGGCCTTGCAAGGCCTCAACAAGGCCGACATGGCCAAGCAATACGGCGATGCCCAAGTTCTGGTCTGGCGCCGCAGCTACGACACCCCGCCGCCAGCGCTCGCCCCGACCGACCCGCGCTGCGAGCGTGGTGACTTGCGCTACGCCAAGGTCGAGGCCGAACAGGTCCCCCTCACCGAGTGCCTGAAAGACACGGTGGCGCGGGTGCTCCCCTTCTGGAACGAATCGATGGCCCCGGCCATCCGGGCCGGCAAACGGCTGGTGGTCGCGGCGCATGGCAACTCCATTCGCGCCTTGGTGAAATACCTCGACGGCATCTCCGACGAGGACATCGTGGGGCTCAATATTCCCAACGGCATCCCCCTGGTGTACGAGCTGGACGCGGACTTGCGCCCCCTGCGGCATTACTACCTGGGCGATGCCAAAGCCGCCGCCGAGGCCGCCGCAGCGGTTGCCGCGCAGGGCAAGGGCTGAAACCCCTTTCTCCCACTGTGGCCCCGGTCGTTGTATATTGCAGGTTATACACAGACTCCACGCGTTAGGACGGCATGGGACAGAAACTGAAAATCGCTGGCTGGATTGCCATTGGCGCCTTTACCGGCGCGCTCACCACGGTCTCGTTGCAAACTGCCGCCCGCGGCGGCGTTGGCTCTCTGCCGTTGGAAGAATTGCAGCAACTCGCCGCCGTCTTCAGCATGGTCAAGTCGGACTATGTGGAGCCGGTGGACGACAAAAAGCTCATCACCGACGCCATCACGGGCATGGTGGCGAGCCTCGACCCGCACTCCCAATACTTCGATAAAAAAGCCCTCAAAGAGTTTCGCGAGGGCACCTCGGGGCGTTTTGTCGGGGTGGGCATTGAAATCACCCAAGAGGACGGCTTAGTCAAAGTGGTCTCGCCCATCGAAGGCTCTCCGGCTTTCCGCGCCGGACTCAAATCGGGCGACCTGATCACCAAAATTGACGATACAGCCGTCAAAGGTCTCACCCTCAACGAGGCCGTCAAACGCATGCGGGGCGAGCCTGGCACCCGTGTCTTGCTCACCATTTTGCGCAAGGACGAGTCCCGCAGCTTCCCGGTCACCATCATCCGTGAAGAAATTCGCACCCAAAGCGTCAAGGGCAAAGTGGTCGAACCCGGCTTTGCATGGGTGCGCGTGAGCCAATTCCAGGAGCGCACCGTCGATGACTTCATTCGCAAGCTCGAAGAAATCGCCAAGCAAGAGCCGCAAATGCGCGGCCTTGTCCTTGACCTGCGTAACGACCCGGGCGGTCTGCTCGACGGCGCGGTGGCGATCTCCTCCGTATTCCTGCCCGAGAATGTAACTGTCGTCTCTACCAACGGACAGCTTGCCGAGAGCAAGTTCACCTACAAGGCCTCGCCCGAGTACTACCGCCGCAGTGTGAGCAATGATCCGGTGGCCCGCCTGCACCAAAACACCCAAGGCATCTACCGCAAAATTCCCCTGGTGGTGCTGGTCAACGAAGGCTCCGCTTCGGCCAGCGAAATCGTCGCGGGGGCTTTGCAAGACCACAAGCGCGCGACCTTGATGGGCAGCCAGACCTTTGGCAAG
>VEQC01000230.1 GCA_018883455.1 Limnohabitans sp.
CTGTACAACCGTGCGGCGGCCTCGCCGGATGGCAAGCCCTGGGACCCGAAGCGCCGACAGATTGCCTGGAACGGCACGGCCTGGGCTGGTACTGACGTGCCGGACATCAATCCGGCCCTCGGTCCCGACAGCGGCGCCGGTCCCTTCATCATGACGCCCGAAGGCACAGCCCGTCTGTTTGCCGTCGGTCTCATGGCCGAAGGTCCGCTTCCTGAGCACTACGAGCCGTTCGAGACCCCGGTGAGTGCCAACCTCATGAACACCAACCCCAAGGCCGTGAGCAATCCGGCGGCGCGGGTTTACAAGGGCGATTTGGAGCAGTTTGGCAGCGCCAAAGAGTTTCCCTACGCGGCCACCACCTACCGGTTGACCGAGCATTTCCACTACTGGACCAAAAACGCGAAGGTCAACGCCGTGACGCAACCTTCACAGTTCGTGGAGATTGGCGAAGACTTGGCCAAGGAGAAAAGCATCAAGAACGGCGATCGGGTGAAGGTGTCCTCCAACCGCGGGGCGATCAAGGCGGTGGCCGTGGTCACCAAGCGCATGAAGGGGCTCGATTGCAATGGCCAAAAGGTCCACACCGTGGGCATTCCCATCCACTGGGGCTTTGTTGGCGTGGCCAACACCGGTCACTTGTCCAACACACTCACGCCATTTGTCGGGGACGCGAACTCCCAAACGCCCGAATACAAGGCGTTTTTGGTCAACATCGAGAAAGCCTGAGGTCCACCATGAGCATGCAATCTTCGCTGGATGTCGTGGCCCGCTCGGCCACCACCACGCCCACCCCTTCGGTACGCCAAGGGGTGGAAGTTGCCAAACTGATTGACGAGTCCAAATGCATTGGTTGCAAAGCTTGCCAGGTGGCTTGTAGCCAGTGGAATGAGCTCTCGGAGGACATGGGCACCAACGTGGGGGTGTACGACAACCCTTCCGATTTAACCGACAAATCTTGGACCTTGATGCGCTTTACGGAAGTGGAGGCCAAGGGCTCGCTCGAATGGCTCATCCGCAAGGACGGCTGCATGCACTGCGCCGACCCCGGCTGCCTCAAAGCCTGCCCCGCACCCGGGGCCATCGTTCAATACGCCAATGGCATTGTGGATTTCAAACAGGAAAACTGCATTGGCTGCGGCAACTGCGTGACGGGCTGTCCGTTTGACATTCCGCGGATCTCCCAAAAGGACCACAAGGCCTACAAGTGCACGCTTTGCTCGGACCGTGTGTCTGTGGGCCTAGAGCCCGCGTGCGTGAAGACTTGCCCCACGGGGGCCATCACCTTTGGCAAGAAGGAAGACATGGTGTCCTACGGGAACAAGCGCGCAGGCGAACTCCAGGAGAGAGGATTTACCCAAGCCGCGCTCTACAACCCTGCGGGCGTGGGTGGCACGCATGTGATGTACGTGCTCAAGCACGCCGACAAGCCCGAGCAGTACGCCGGCCTGCCCAAGGACCCCTCCATCAGCCCCATGGTCTCGCTCTGGAAGGGCTCGCTCAAACCTCTGGCGGTGCTGGGCATGGTCGGCGCGGTGGTAGCGGGTTTCCTGCACTACATGAAGGTCGGCCCCATCGAAGTCAAAGACGATCACGATCGCGCTTAAGGAGAATCCCATGCCCTCACCCCAAGTGCTTCCACGGTATGACGATCACACCCGCATGAACCATTGGGTGCTGGCCCTGCTCTTTTTTGCGGCCGCGCTCTCGGGACTCGCCTTCTTTCACCCCTCGCTCTTTTTCTTCACCCTCTTTTTTGGCGGGGGGGAGTGGACGCGTATCTTGCATCCTTACTTTGGCCTCTTGATGGCTTTGAGTTTTCTGGGCATTTTCATACGCCTGCATCGGGACAACAAAATGAGCCCGGCCGACCGGGCCTGGCTGGACAAAGCGGGGGAAATGCTCCAGGGCAACAAATCCAATATGCCCCCGGTGGGGAAGTACAACGCGGGCCAGAAAATCGTGTTTTGGCTGATGACGGCGAGTTTGGCCACCTTGGTGCTGACGGGCGTTTTGTTCTGGCATGCCTGGTTTCCCGACTTCCCCATTGGGCTCCGACGCCTGGGTGTGTTGCTGCACGCCCTCTCGGCCGTGGTGCTGGTGCTCACGGTGATTATTCACATTTACGCGGCCATTTGGGTCAAGGGCACGCTGCGCGCCATGACGCGCGGCACCGTCTCGCCCGCCTGGGCCCAAGCCCATCACCCGCTGTGGCACCGCGAAGTGACCGGACAAGACCGTCATTAACGCCTGCATGACGCCCACGACTGCGCCCCTGCTGAGCCCTGCGGAGATCGCCACCCGTGCGGCGAGCGAGACGCCGTATTTGCGCTTTGCCGCCACGGCCTTCGCGTTTCGTGACCGCGGTCAGCGCCTGCGCCAACTCGCCGCTGGTCACCCCATGCGCGACTACCTGATGTTTGCCGCCAGCTTGGCCGAGGCGCAACAAGCGGTGTTGCAGGCGCCGCGCCACGTGACATTGCCCGAGGCCGCGTTTCTAGGCGATGCGGCGCATCGGGGCGAGCCTCCGTTGGCCTTCCCCCACTGGCCCTTGCATGACGAGTGGTTGCAGGATTTACACGCCTTGCTCGATGCGCTCGCGCCGAACGCGCCCGCTGGCGTGGCAAACGTCATCACGCAGGTGCGGTCCCTCTCGGGGCCTGATCTTCGCTTGCAGGCCGAGCGCTTGCTCCGCCAGATGCCCGTGGGCTTGGACTTGGCCATGGCGCCCCTGGTGGGGGCGGCCTTGCAGGTGTATTGGACGCGTTTGGTCGATCGCACGCAAAAGGCGTTTCCCGATCTGGCCTTTGGCCGAGTGGACCACGCGCGCCACTGCCCTTGCTGTGGGAGCACGCCGGTGGCGAGCGTCACACGCATCGGGGCCACGGAGGCGGGGGCGCGTTACTTGCATTGCAGCCTGTGCCATACCGAGTGGCATTGGGTGCGCATTCAATGCAGCCACTGCGAAACCTCGCAAGACGTCACCTACCAATCGCTTGAATCCATCACCGCCGCCGATGGCCCCGCCTACACCCCACCCGCAGGGGCCGTGCGTGCCGAGTGTTGCGGGGCGTGCGGGCATTACCTCAAGATCATGGACATGAGTCGCGACGCCCATGTCGATCCCGTGGCCGACGACTTGGCTTCGGTCACCTTGGATCTCTTGGTGAGCGAGACCGGCTTGCAGCGTCACGGGGTGAACTACCTCTTGCTCTGGGGCGACGACGCGCCAGAGGAACCTCTCGCAGGACCGCCCTGATGGACACGCCCGAAGGATCCATGGTTCATGGTCCGAAGGCGACGCTCCAGCAGCTCCCTTCCGTTGACCGTTTGATTCGTGCCCCCGCGAATGCGGCCTTGCTGCGTGCGCACGGCGCCACGTTTGTGACGCAAGTGGCGCGGGCGCTTTTGCAACACACCCGAGAGGCGCTGTGCGCAAGCCAAGCCCCACCGCCCGCCACGGATGAGGCCGCGCTCTCGGCCGCTTTGGCCGCGCGCTGCCAAGCGCGTCTCGCCCCGCGCCTCAAGGCCGTGTTGAACCTCACGGGCACCGTCATCCACACCAACCTGGGCCGCGCGGTGTTGGCGCCCGAGGCGATGGCGCATGTGCAGGC
>VEQC01000231.1 GCA_018883455.1 Limnohabitans sp.
AGCCGGGTGAGGACGCGGCCCTTTACGACACCGTTCATGCCGTGGGCATGGAATTGTGCCCCGCACTGGGCATTTCCATTCCGGTGGGAAAAGACAGTCTGTCCATGCGCACCCAATGGACGCACGAGGGGCAAGTGCGCAAGGTGACGTCTCCGGTGAGCTTGATCGTGAGCGCCTTTGCCACCCTGGAGGATGTGCGCGGGACACTCACCCCGCAACTCGACGCCCACCTCGACACCAGTCTCATTCTGGTTGACCTGGGGCGCGGGGCCATGCGCATGGGGGGCTCGATCTTGGAGCAAGTGCTCGATGCGGCGCAGCGCCCAAGTCACGACACCGTGCCCGATTTGCACGATCCCCAGGACTTGATCCAGCTTGTCCATGCCGTCAATGCATTGCGCTCAGAGGGCTTGCTGCTGGCCTACCACGACCGCAGCGACGGAGGCTTGCTGGCCTGTGTGGCCGAAATGGCTTTTGCGGGCCATGTGGGAGTCGCCCTGAATGTGGACATGCTCGTGACCGAGGGCGATGGCATCACCGACAGCCGAGCCGATTACGGCGACGCGAAGAACTGGTCCCAGCAGGTGAGCGCGCGGCGCGACGAGCGTACCTTGCGGGCCTTGTTCAATGAAGAGCTGGGCGTGGTCTTGCAGGTGCGCACGAGCGACCGTGACACCGTGCTCCAGCGCCTGCGGGCGCACGGTCTCTCGCGCCACAGCCATGTCGTTGGCAAAACGCGCCCTGCCACCGACGCCATCGCCAAAGGACAGGGCGAGCTCGCGGTTTGGCGCGATGGCAAAGCGTGGTTTAGCGCATCCTTGGCCGATTTGCATCAAGTCTGGGACAGTGTGAGCTGGCGTATTGCCCGTGTGCGTGATAACCCCGGCTGTGCCGACCAAGAGCACGCCGCCGCCGGTCAAGCCGATGATCCCGGCTTGCATCTGCACCTGAGCTTTGATCCGCAAGACAACCCAGCCGCACCTTTCTTGAACCTGGCGCAACCCCGGGTGGCGATTTTGCGTGAGCAGGGTGTGAATTCACACATGGAAATGGCCTACGCCTTCACGACGGCGGGCTTTGAAGCGCACGATGTGCACATGACCGACTTGCAAAGCGGTCGTGTCGCGCTCGCCGAGTTTCAAGGCGTGGTGGCCTGTGGAGGGTTCAGCTATGGCGACACCTTGGGCGCCGGGGTGGGCTGGGCTCGCAGCATTCGCTTCAACCCACCGTTGGCCGACGCATTTGGCCGCTTCTTTGCGCGCGGCGACACCTTCGGCCTGGGCGTCTGCAATGGCTGCCAGATGTTTGCCGAGCTCGCCGCATTGATTCCGGGGGCCGAGGCCTGGCCACGTTTTACCCACAACCAAAGCGGGCGCTTTGAAGCGCGGTTGTCCCAGGTGGAAATTCTGGACTCCCCCAGCCTGTTCTTCGCGGGCATGGCGGGAAGCCGACTGCCCATCGCGGTCGCGCATGGCGAAGGCTTTGCCAATTTCACCCACCGCGGCAACCCGCAAACGGTAATAGCCGCCATGCGCTACGTCAATCCGCAAGGCGAACCCACCACGCAATACCCGCACAACCCCAACGGCAGCCCAGGCGGGCTGACCGCAGTGACCACCGCCGATGGCCGCTTCACCGCCATGATGCCCCACCCCGAGCGGGTGTTTCGCAACGTGCAGATGAGCTGGACTTCGGGGGAGGTGTCGGACTTCAGCCCGTGGATGCGTCTGTGGCGCAACGCACGCCGCTGGGTGGGTTAACGCCCCGCTCGGGGCCTCAATCTTGCGCGATCGGCGGACGGCTGCGGTAAAAGGTCAGGGGCTGAGCCGCCATTTCCTGGAGCACATGGCGCTTCATCTTGCCTACGACGTGCATCTCGCAGGGTTTGCAATCAAAGCGCAGGGTGAGCTTTTCCTTGCCGTTGATGAGTTGCATGGGCTCGGCGCGTACCGTGCCCTGAACCCCTGTCACGCCTTTGGCTTGCTTGGGGCATAAGCTGAGGGAGAAACGCACGCAGTGCTTGGTGATCATGAGGCTCACCTCACCGGTTTCTTCCTGGCTTTCATAGGCGGCATCAATCACCTTCACGCCGTGGCGGGCGTAGAAATCGCGCGCCTTGTGGTTGTAGACATTGGCGAGGTAGCTCAGTGTGTCCTCAGGGTAGGGCACCGGGGGCTCCACCGGTTGCAGGCGGGGCAAGCGCGCGAGCCCGGCCTCGCGGGCCGCTTCGAGCGCGCTCACTGCCTCACGGCGCAACGTGTTGAGGATCGAAGGCGGCACAAACCATGGCTGGCTCAGCTGGACTCGGGTATCAATGGCCTGAAAAAGGGTCTCGCCCAGTTTGCCCAATTGCTGCGCAAGCTGCTTGGGCGCGTTGGCAGGGTCTTTGGGCGCTTGCCAGGCGAGGGTGCATTCGGCGCGGGCGCTAAAGCCCGCTTCATCGGTGAGGGTGAGCGCCAAGCCGTGGGGGGTTTCGCGCAAGTCCAGCCACACGCCGATGCGCCGTTGTGCCGATTTCTTCTCCAACTGGCGCACCCAGCGCATGTCGCGGTTACGGTTGACCTGCACCCCTTTGCGCAGGTCTTTGAACTGTGCCATGGGGTCTTTGGGAAAGAGCTTCCAACTGCCCGCGGTGGGGCCGGCTTCGGCGCGGTTGATTTGCAAGCCGTGCAGATTTTTCTGGAGGTCGTGATAGCACAGGCCGTCACCGTTGTTGATCACCTCTTGCGGGTCATCGAGCTGCAACCAGAGGTGGTCCGGGCCGACTTTGTCCACCCAGCCAATGGCTTGGCCGGGGTTCTTCGGGGTATCAAACGCGCCAATATCTTCCTGGCGTCCGTTGACAAAGTAATCGGTGAATTCGCGATTGAAATTCTGATTCGGATCGGGTGTGAAGCTGAACGCACAGTGCCCGTGTGAGGTGGCCGAGAGTTCCGGGCGTTCCTGCAAGATGGCGTCGAGCAGGAGCCGGTAATGCGCCGTGATGTTCTTCACATAGGCCATGTCTTTGTAGCGGCCTTCAATTTTGAAGCTGCGCACGCCCGCGTCGATGAGGGCGCGCAGGTTGTCACTCTGGTTGTTGTCCTTCATCGAGAGGACGTGTTTATCGTGCGCCACAATGCGGCCCTGCGCATCCCGCACCTCATAGGGCAAGCGGCAGGCTTGGGAGCAGTCGCCGCGGTTGGCGCTGCGGCCGGTGTGGGCATGGCTGATGAAGCACTGACCGCTGTAGGCCACGCACAAAGCGCCGTGAATGAAGAATTCCAGCAAACACCGGTCCGCATCGAGCACACGGGCGACATCGGCAATCTGGGGGAGGGTGAGTTCGCGGGCCAGCACGAGCTTGGACAAGCCCACGTCTTGCAAAAATCGTGCTTTCTCCGGCGTGCGGATATCGCACTGGGTGCTGGCGTGGAGTTGCAAGGGCGGGAGATCCAGGGCCAAGAGCCCCATGTCCTGAATGATGAGGGCGTCCACACCCGCTTCGTAGAGTTGCCAAGCTTGCGTGCGGGCGGCCTCTAACTCGTCATCGCGCAAGATGGTGTTGAGGGTGACGAAGATGCGGCTGTGAAAGCGGTGCGCATGGCGCACCAGTCGCTCGA
>VEQC01000232.1 GCA_018883455.1 Limnohabitans sp.
AGAGCGAGTTGTTTGGCCACGAGCGCGGCGCATTCACCGGCGCCCAGGCCATGCGGCGCGGTCGCTTTGAGCAAGCCGAGGGCGGCACCTTGTTCTTGGACGAAATCGGGGACATGCCCTTTGATTTGCAAACCCGTTTGTTGCGTGTCTTGAGCGATGGCCATTTCTACCGCGTGGGCGGACACCAGGCCATCAAGGCCAATGTGCGCGTGATTGCCGCCACGCACCAAGATTTGGAGCAACGCGTCAAGGACGGCGCATTTCGCGAAGACTTGTACCACCGCCTCAACGTCATTCGCTTGCGCTTGCCGGCCTTGCGCGAGCGCGCCGAAGACGTGCCCATGCTCACGCGCCACTTCTTGCAGCAAAGCGCACAACAATTGGGCATCGAGCCCAAACGCATCACCGAAGCCGCGCAACAAGTGCTCAACCGTTTTCGTTTCCCTGGCAACGTGCGGCAATTGGAAAACATCTGCCATTGGCTCAGCGTCATGGCCCCCTCGCAGGTCATAGAAGCCAAGGATTTGCCCCCCGAGGTGCTCGCGGCCGATCCCATTGCCTCGCAAGACTTCAGCCCCGTCACCGCGGTCACTGCGCCGTCCCTCGCCCCCGTCATGCCCCCCGGCGGCACCATTCCCACACCGGTGCCGGAGAACTACCCGCCGGTGGTGCTCAACATGCCCGGAGGCGATTGGGAGCAGGGCTTGGAGGCGGAGGCCATGCGCCTCTTGGTGGCCGGTCAGCCCCAGGTGTGGGACGTTTTGGCGGCTCGCTTTGAAGCGCGGCTGATTCAAACCGCACTGGCCAGCACACGCGGGCGGCGCATTGAAGCAGCTCAAAAGCTTGGCATTGGCCGCAACACCATCACGCGCAAAATCCAAGAACTCGGGCTCGACGATTAGCCCCGCACCGCGCGGGGTCCAAGCGGCCTCAAGCGATCGAAAACCCGCTCAGCCCAGCGTGAGCACCACTGGTGTGTGGTCGCTCGGCCGCTCGAGCTTGCGCGGGCCTTTGTCAATCGTGCACGCCACGACGCGGGGTTTGAGTGGCTCGCTCACCAGGATGTGGTCAATCCGCAAGCCCCGATTGCGCCGGAAAGCGAACTCGCGGTAATCCCACCAGGAATAGGATTTTTCGGGTTGCTCAAACAGACGAAAGGCATCGTGCAAACCCAGTGCGTATAAACGCGCCAATTGCGCGCGCTCTTCATCCGTACAGTGAATCGTGCCGGCCAAAGCCACAGGGTCCCAAACATCGCGGTCATCCCACGTGATGTTGAAGTCCCCCATCAGCACCAGGCGAGGGTGCGCGCGCAACTCCTCGACCAGCCAATCGTGCAAGGCATCGAGCCAGCGCATTTTGTAGACGAACTTGTCGCTCTCGGGCGCTTGGCCGTTGGGGAAATAAGCCCCCACGATCCGCAAGTCATCCACCGTGGCCGTGATCACCCGCGCCATGTCGTCGGGAAAGCCGGGAATATTGCGCACCACATCGGTGGCCGCTTGGCGGGTGATCAAGGCCACACCGTTGTACGTTTTTTGACCAAAAAAGCTCACCGCATAGCCGGCATCTTGAAAGGCCCCTTGGGGAAATTTGTCGTCGGTGGTTTTGGTCTCTTGCAAGGCCAGCACGCCCACGGTGGGGTTGGCTTGCAACCAATCGAGCACATGCGGCAAGCGCACAGTGAGGGAGTTGACGTTCCAGGTGGCGATTTGCATGCGCCAAGTGTAGCGCCGCCGCCATGGGCCTAAACGCCCAAGGTTTCGCGCAAAGTCTCGCGTGCGGCCAAGAGGGCGGTGGAGTCGCCCTGCCAGAGGGTGCGTCCCTTCTCCAGCACGTGGTGTGAATCGGCCAGACGCAAGAGGGGAACCAGGTGCTTGTCAATGATCAACACCGCCAAGCCCTCCGAGCGCAGCGATTGCAGGCAAGCCCAAATTTCCTCGCGCACGATGGGGGCCAAGCCTTCCGTGGCTTCATCCAGAATCAGCAATTGGGGGTTGGTCATCAACGCGCGGCCAATCGCCAGCATTTGTTGCTCGCCGCCGGAGAGATTGGCGCCCAAGTGGCCTTGGCGTTCGCGCAGGCGAGGAAAGAGCGCATACACCCGCTCCAGCGTCCAAGGCTCAGCGTGCCCGAGGCGGTTGCCGGCGGTGGCCACGAGGTTCTCGCGCACCGTGAGGTTGGGGAAGACTTGGCGTTGCTCAGGCACCAAGCCAATGCCCAATCGGGCCACTTGAAACGGCGCCCAACCGGTCACGTCTTGCCCGGCGAACACCACCCGCCCTCGGCGCGGCTTGAGCAAACCCATGATGCTGCGCACCGTGGTGGTTTTGCCCATGCCGTTGCGCCCGAGCAAAGTCACAAACTCGCCCGGGTGAACGCGCAAGGACACACCAAAAAGCGCCTGCGCGTCGCCGTAAGACGTCTCCAAGTCCTCGACTTGCAGCAGCGGGGTGCTCATGCCGGTAGCTCCTCATCGCCCAAATAGGCGCTGCGCACGACGGGGTCCTCGCGAATTTCCGCAGGCCGACCGCTGGCGATGATGCGGCCGTTGACCAGCACCGAAATCGTGTCGGCCAAGGCAAAAACGGCCTGCATGTCGTGCTCGACCAAGAGCAGGCTGTAGCGCCCTTTGAGCCCTTGCAAGAGCGAGACCACTTGCTGCGACTCTGCGTGCCCCATGCCGGCCATCGGCTCGTCGAGCAACAACACCCGCGGCTGCGCCACCAGCACCATGGCCAGTTCCAATTGGCGTCGTTGTCCGTGCGCCAAGGCGCGTACCGGCCGCTCGGCTTGCGCGCGCAAATGCGCTTGGTCCAGCGCCGCGAGCACGGCTGCTTCGCAGCCCGGGCGGCGCCACAAAGCGCGCCAGCTGCCAAAGCCATGGCCTTGGTGGGCTTGCCAGGCCAGGGCTACGCAGTCCTGCACGCAAAACTCGGGGAAGGTGGAGGAGATTTGGTAAGAACGCCCCAGACCGCGCAGAGCGCGTTGCCAAGTGGGCAGGGCGGTGATGTCTTCGCCGTGGAGTTGAACTTGGCCCGCATCGGGGCGCAAGTCGCCACCAATCTGACCAATCAGGGTCGATTTGCCCGCCCCGTTGGGCCCAATGATGGCGTGCAGCTCGCCTTGCTGCAGGCGCAAACTGACCGCATCGGTGGCGAGCAAGCCCCCGTAGCGTTTGACCAAGCCTTCGGTTTGCAGCGCCACCGTCATGCCCGAGCCTCCGCCTCACCGGTGGCGCCCAACAGCCCGAGCAAGCCACGACGGGCGAGCAACACCACCAGCACGATCAAGGGCCCCAGAATCAGGGGCCAGTGCTCGGTCAGGCTCTTGAGCCACTCTTCACAGCCGAGCAAAGCCAAGGTGCCAATGAGGGGGCCCGCCACAGTGCCCATGCCTCCGAGCACCACCATCACAATGAGTTCGCCCGACACCGTCCAGCTCAGGTAAGCGGGCGAGGCGTAGCCCGTGAGGTTGGCGTAGAGCAGACCGGCCACCCCCGCGAGCACGCAGGCCAACACATAGGCACTGAGCTTGTAGCGGCGGGTGGGGTAGCCCAGAGCGCGCATGCGCGTCTCGTTCATGCGGCAGCCCTGTAGCAC
>VEQC01000039.1 GCA_018883455.1 Limnohabitans sp.
CTCAAGGGGCTGCCCGGTCGCAAGGTGATCTTCATCATCTGGGCGGGTGGCAACCCTTTCAAGATTGCCGACATGGACTTGAAGCGCTATGGTATTGAAATCGCCTCGGGCGGCAACATCTTGCCCGCTTTGGTGGCCTACAAGCAGTTCCCCGGCATGGAGGGGGCGGCTTATTACTATTTCGGCATGCCCAAGAACCCGGTGAACGACGCCTTGGTCTCGATGCATTACACCCAGTTCAAATCCCCCCCGGACTTCTTCACGGCGGGCGGGTTTAGCGCGGCCATGGCCTTGGTCACGGCGCTCAAAAAAACCAACGGCGACACCAACACCAACAAGCTCATCCAGACCATGGAAGGCATGAGTTTTGAGACGCCCAAGGGGCGTATGACCTTCCGCAAGGAAGACCATCAGGCCATGCAGAGCATGTTCCACTTCCGCATCAAGGTCGATCCGGCTTTTGCCTGGGGCGTGCCTGAGTTGGTACGTGAGATCAAGCCCGAAGAGATGGCGGTGCCCATCCGCAACAAGCGGTGAGGCGGCTGCAAGCGGTAGTCTGGCTTCTCTCTCCGATGGCACAAAAGCGGGTGGGTCATGCTTGAGACCCGCGACTTAGGCGTGCGCTTTGGCGGGCACGCGGCGGTGCAAGCGGTGAGTTGCCGCTTCACGCCGGGCACCCTCACGGCCATTGTGGGGCCCAATGGCGCGGGCAAAACCACCTACTTCAACCTGATTTCGGGGCAAATCAAGGCCACCACCGGAGAGGTTTGGCTCTCGGGTCAAAACCTCAGTGGCCTCTCCGCCGCCGCGCGCACGCGGGCCGGTTTGGGGCGGGCCTTCCAGCTCACCAATTTATTCCCCAACCTTTCGGTGCGCGAGAACGTGCGTTTGGCGGTTCAGGCCACCCGTGAAGGGGCGCACCGGCGCGGGCTCAATTTCTGGAGTGTGTGGTTAGACCATGCGGATTTGGGCGCGCGCACCGATGCCTTGTTGGAGGCGGTGGCCATGACGCGTCAGGCAGATGCCCCCGTCGCGAGTTTGCCCCATGGCGACCAACGCAAGCTGGAGGTGGCCTTGCTCATGGCCTTGGAGCCGCAGGTGTATTTGTTTGACGAGCCCACGGCGGGTATGAGCCACGATGAGGCACCGGTCATTTTGAACCTCATCCGGGCCTTAAAGCGTGACCCGAGCAAAACCATTCTGCTCGTCGAGCACAAGCTCGACGTGGTGCGCGAGTTGGCGGATCGCATCATCGTCTTGCACAACGGCGAGTTGGTCGCCGATGGCGACCCTGCCACGGTCATGGCCTCGCCGGTGGTGCAAGCGGCTTATTTGGGTAAATCGGCCAGTGGCTCGGAGCCGGCGCGGGAGGGGCACTGATGCTGCGTTTTGAAGGCGTCCACACCCACATTGGGGCTTATCACATCCTGCATGGGGTGGAGATGACGGTGCCAGAAGGCGCCATCACCTTGTTTCTGGGCCGCAATGGCGTGGGCAAGACCACGACGCTGCGCACCCTCATGGGCCTCTGGCAGGCCTCGCGCGGGCGCATTGTGTTTGAGGGCAAGGACATCACCCATTACCCGACGCCCGACATTGCCCGTCTGGGCATTGCCTACGTGCCGGAGAACATGGGCATTTTTGCCGACTTGAGCGTGGCCGAGAACCTCTTGCTCGCGGCGCGCGCGGCGCCATCGCTGGGCGCCTTGCCGCGTGAGCGCGTGGACTGGATTTTTGAGTTGTTCCCGGCCATGAAAACCTTTTGGCAGCACCCCGCGGGCAAGCTCTCCGGCGGACAAAAGCAAATGTTGGCGGTTTCGCGCGCCATCATTGAACCCCGGCGCTTGCTGGTGGTGGATGAGCCGAGCAAAGGCTTGGCGCCCGCCATCATCGACAACATGATTCAAGCCTTTGCCGCTTTGAAGGCGCAGGGCGTGACGGTGTTGTTGGTCGAGCAAAACCTCAATTTCGCGCGTCAATTGGGAGACCATGTGGTGGTGATGGACAACGGCCAAGTGGTGCACCAAGGGGCGATGGGGGCCTTCATGGCCGACGAGTCGTTGCAGCAATCGCTGCTGGGGTTGGCGTTATGAGCATGCTCCAACGCTGGCGCGCCGCAGCCCCCGGGCAAGATGCTTTGCCTTGGTTGTTGGCCCCGTTGCTCGCGCTTTTGGCTTGGCCGCTGGTGGGCAGCACCGACACCTGGATCACGCTCACCGTGGCGGGGCTCGCCATGGGCATGATCATTTTTTTGATGGCCTCGGGTCTGACCCTGGTCTTTGGGCTCATGGACGTGCTCAATTTCGGGCATGGCCTCTTCATCGCGCTGGGGGCCTACATGGCCACGAGTGTTTGGGGCTGGTTGGGCGCCGCCACGGAGGTGGCCGACTGGGGGCTCAACTTGCTGGCCGTGGGCCTGGCCATGGCGGCGGGCATGACGCTTGCGGCTTTGGTGGGTTGGGCGTTTGAGCGCCTGATCGTGCGACCGGTGTATGGCCAGCATTTGAAGCAAATCCTCATCACCATGGGCGGGATGATCATGGGGGAGGAGCTCATCAAGGCGTTTTGGGGGCCATTGCAGATGGCCTTGCCTTTGCCCGAGGCCCTGCGGGGGGCTTTCTGGTGGGGCGACGCGGCCCTGGAGAAATACCGCTTGGTGGCGGTAGCGGTGGGGCTCGCGGTTTGGGCGCTACAGGTGAGTGTGCTCACCCGCACCAAGGTGGGCTTGCTCATTCGTGCCGGCGTGCAAGACCGAGAGATGGTCGAAGCCCTGGGGTACCGCATTCGGGCCTTGTTCGTCGGGGTGTTTGTGGCGGGCAGCGCGCTCGCAGGCTTGGGCGGCGTGATGTGGGGGCTCTACCAACAAAACGTGGTGCCGCAGATTGGCGCCCAAGTCAACGTGCTCATTTTCATTGTGCTCATCATGGGGGGCTTGGGCTCCACAGGGGGCGCGGTCATTGGCGCCTTGTTGGTGGGCCTGATGGCCAACTACACGGGGTTTTTAGCACCCAAGCTGGCCCTGTTCTCCAACATCGCCCTCATGGCGGCGGTGCTCTTGTGGCGTCCACAAGGGCTTTATCCGGTGGTCAACCGCTAAGAGGTGCGCATGCTCGACCGTTGGCTCTCCCATGACTACCCGCGCAGCCGTGTGCTCGCGGGGGTGTTGCTCGCCATTCTGGTGGGTTTGGCGCTGGCGCCGTTTTTATTCCCCGCCGTCAAGGCTTTGTCGGTGGCGGCCAAGATTTTGATTTTTGTGGTGCTGGTGGCGAGCTTTGACTTGTTGCTGGGGTACACCGGCATTGTGAGTTTCGCGCACACGATGTTTTTTGGCATTGGGGCTTATGGGGTGGCGCTCTCGTCTTCGCACTGGGGCGCGAGTTGGGGGAGCTTGCTCGCGGGCGTGGGGCTCGCCCTGTTGCTCTCGCTCTTGCTCTCGGGGCTGATCGGCCTTTTTTCGCTGCGCGTGCGCGCCATCTTCTTTGCCATGATCACCCTGGCGGTGGCGGCGGCGTTTCAAACCCTGGCCTCGCAGCTCTCCGAGTTCACGGGGGGCGAGGATGGCCTGAGTTTTCGCCTGCCCGCACTCTTGATGCCGTCGACCGAGTTCAGTGATGAGCCTTGGCTGGGCGTGATGCTCGATGGGCGGCTCCTGAGCTACTACCTCTTGTTTGGTGCCACGCTGTTGCTCTGGGCTGCGTTGCTGCGCATCGTGAATTCGCCCTTTGGACGGGTGTTACAAGCCATTCGCGAGAACGAGTTTCGGGCCGAGGCCATTGGTTACCGCGTGGTCGTGTTTCGCACGCTCTCGAGCGTGATGTCGGCTCTCTTCGCCTGCTTGGCGGGCGTGATGCTGGCCATCTGGTTGCGCTACAACGGGCCCGACACCTCGCTGAGCTTTGAGATCATGATGGACGTGCTGCTGATGGTGGTCATTGGCGGGATGGGCACGCTCTACGGCGCCGTGATCGGCTCCGTGCTCTTCATGTTGGCGCAGAGCTACTTGCAAGAAGGCCTGCGTCTGGCGAGCGAGGCCAGCACGGCTTGGCCGGTGCTCGCGGCGCTGCTCTCGCCGGACCGCTGGTTGCTCTGGCTGGGCCTGTTGTTTGTGCTCTCGGTTTACCATTTCCCCACGGGCGTTGTGGGTCGCTGGCGCAGTCTGGCTTTGCGCAAGGCCGACCGTGATGCCCAAAATCAGGACTGACCATGACGCCCCAATCGCACTACGCCACGTTGGCCGGACTTGAAATTCATTACATGGACTGGGGCCGCGCCGAGCGCGGCACCGTCATTGCCTGGCATGGCCTCGCGCGCACGGGGCGCGACATGGACGATCTGGCGGCGCACCTGGCGGGGCAGGGCTGGCGCGTGATTTGCCCGGACACCGTTGGACGTGGGCTCTCGCAATGGAGCCCCGATCCCCAAGCGCATTACTGCTTGGCGTTTTATGTCCGGCTGGCGCGCGAGCTGCTCGACGCCCTGGCGCTCACGCAAGTGCAATGGGTGGGCACCTCCATGGGGGGAGCCATTGGCTTGTTGGCAGCGGCGGGGCGGCAAGAACCCTCCCTGGCCTCGCGCATCGAGCGCTTGGTCCTCAACGACATGGCCCCGGAAATCTCCCCCCTGGCCGTGGAGCGTATTCGCAGTTATGCGGGGCAGCCGCCGGCGTTTGCCACGGTGGGGGAGTTGGAAGCCTTTTTCCGTCAGGTCTATGCCCCCTACGGCTGGTTGAGCGATGCCCAATGGCGACGCCTCACGGAAACATCCGCCCGCCGCTTGCCCGATGGCCGCGTCACACCGCACTACGACCCCGCCATGGTGAGTCAGTTCATCCACCACCCGCAGGATTACGACCTCTGGCCCCATTACGACGCCTTGCGCCAACCCGTCTTGCTCCTGCGGGGGGCGAACTCAGACCTGATCTTGTCCGAGACCGTGCCCAAAATGCGCGCGCGGGGGCCGGGGCTCGCGGGGCGTTTGCAGGTCATTGAGGTGCCCGATTGTGGCCATGCCCCGGCGCTCAACGTGCCGGCGCATTTCGCGTGGGTGGATCAATTCCTGGCGGCTTAGCGCCTGGGGGCTAGGGCACGCGCCCGGGCAAGCCTTAAAATCGGCCCACCATGAAGTTTGCTTGGCTTCTCCCCCTCGTGCTGGCGCTGGGCCCCTGGGCCCAGGCCCTGGCCCAAACCTTCAAGATGCCTTGTGAGGTGACGGCCACCATTCCTGCGGCCGATGACCTGAAATTGCCCCCCGAGACGGCCACCATGGAAATCCAGGGCATGGGCAAGAACATTTTCATGCGCCTCAACGGCAGCAAGTACTACAACGTGACGGTCAATAGCTTGGTGACCGACGAATTCGTGGGCAAGGACCTCACCACCAACAAGGAAATGGGCGCGCACCGGCGTTTCTTCAAAAGTGGCTTGGAGTCCGAGATTCGCATCGCGCGCCAAACGGTCTACCTGCATGCCTTTCACGACACCGATTACCAGGGCAAACGGGTTCGCGTGTTCATTGAAGGCCCGTGCAAGGTGGTGACGCAGTGAGCGCTCAGAACCAGCACCACCACCCGGTGCAGCGCCCGGTGGTCAGTTGCACCACGCCATCGAGCACGCTGGCCACCAACATGACGGGCACCCCCACATACACGAGCAACCAAAAACCGGCCCACAGCGTGGGGCGCGGCGGGGCGATGCGATGCCCGGCGAGGGTTTGCAGCGGCGGACGACGTTTCCAAAACGGGCGCATGGGGGGAGGCCTTGGGGCTGACCGGCGACGCGCCGGCATGGGCGGATTTTAAAACCATGCAAGTCGATTGGCAGCCCGAAGCCGCGCAGTGGGACGCCGCCCACGCCGCTGCCATGGGCAGCCTGCATCAGGATTGGGCTTACGGAGCTTGTTTGAAACTCATGGGGGTCAAGGTCTTGCGCGCCTTGGTCTCCCAAGACGGCCAGCCCGTGGCCTTGGCGCAGTTCAGCGTGCGACGCATGGCCGGCTTGTTCATCCAAGCCTTGTGCTCGCGCGGCCCGGTGTGGTTAGCCCCACTCGCACCGGCAGACAAAGCGGAGGTCTATCGGGCCTTGCGGCGCAGTGTGGGGCTCGGGCCTTTGCGCATTCTGGCGGTGGCGCCGCAAGACCCCTTGGGCCCCGCCGTGGGCCTGCCCGCGTGGCGCCGCGTCATGACCGGGGCGAGCACCGTGATCTGGGATTTACAAACACCGCTGGAGGCGCGCCGCGCCCAACTCCATCCCGAATGGGCGGCGCAACTGACGGCGGCCGAAGCCAGCGGCTTGACCGTGCACCGCGTGGGCACCAATCCGGGCCAATACCGTTGGCTCCTCGATTTGGGGCGCGACCAACGCATCGAGCGCGGCCTGCAGGCCTTGCCCGTGCCTTTTTATGATCTGTATATTGCCGCGCGCAAGCAACCGGCGCGCTCGGTGCTGAGTTTGCGGGCCGACTTGGGGCGCGATCGGGTGGCGGGCGTGATGTGTTTGCTCCACGGGGATGCCGCCACTTTCCAACTCAGCTGGATCAACCCCGAGGGCGCGTCACGCCACGCTCTGGCGCTTTTGCTCTGGCACGCGGCGCAAACCCTGGCGGCGCAGGGCATCCGTCGCTTGGATTTGGGCGGGGTGGACACGCGCGAAGGCGCGGCCACGGCGCTACTCAAAATCGGCACCGGGGGCACGGTTCAAACCTTTGCGGGGACATACATCTGATGGTCGATCTGCAAGTCTCCCAAGTCGTGTGTGAGCGCGGCGCACGGCCCTTGTTCGCGCCGGTGAGTTTCTCTTTAGGTGCGGGCCAAGCCTTGCAGCTCGAAGGCGCGAATGGGCGCGGCAAAACCACCTTGTTGCGCGTTTTGTGTGGCCTGGCCACCGCGCATGGTGGCCAAGTGCGCTGGCAGGGAGCGCCAATGGCCCAAGTGCGGGCCGATTTCCATCGCCAGATGGCCTACCTCGGCCACGCCCTGGCCTTGAAAGAGGAGCTCAGCGCTCTGGAGAACCTCTGCACCGACGCCGCCTTGGCGGGACTGGAATTGAGTGTGGCGCAGGCGCGAGAAGCGCTCTCGCGCATGGGCTTGCGTGGGCGTGAGCACTTACCTTTGCGGGTGCTTTCGCAGGGGCAGAAGCGCCGCACGGCGCTGGCGCGGGTCATGACGCGGCGCGCGCCCCTGTGGATTTTGGATGAGCCCTTCGTGGCCTTGGATGCCCAGGCCGTGGAGCACCTCTGTCGTTTGCTGGGTCACCATGTGGCGCAGGGCGGCGCCCTGCTCTTTACCAGCCACCAACCGGTGGCGTTGCCGTTGCCCGGGGGCGGTTTCTGTGCCGTAGAACACCTCACGTTGGAGCCCCACCCATGAACCAGCGGGCTTTTTGGGGTTTGGTGCAGCGCGAATGGCGACTCGCCATGCGGCGCAAGAGCGAAGTGCTCACCGGCGTGTTTTTCTTCGTAGTCGTGGCGGCCTTGTTCCCGTTGGGCATTGGCCCCGAAATGGATACCTTACGCCGCATCGCGCCGGGGGTGCTGTGGATTGGGGCATTGCTCGCGAGCATGTTGGCCTTGCAGCGCTTGTTTGAGCACGATTGGCGGGACGGGACGCTGGAGCAAATGCTGCTCTCCCCCGTGCCATTGCCCCTACTGACAGCCGCGAAAATGCTGGCCCATTGGGGGTTATCCGGGGTGCCCTTGGTATTATTGGCCCCCGTGTTGGGCTTGCAGTTTGACTTACCGCCCGAAGCGTTGGGAACACTGGTGCTGGCCCTGGCTTTGGGCACGCCCGTGCTCTCGTGCATCGGTGCCATCGGTGCCGCGCTCACCCTAGGGGTACGCGGTGGGGGCGTTTTGCTCTCCTTGCTGGTTTTGCCCTTGTTTGTGCCAGTGCTGGTGTTTGGTGCGGGTGCGGTGGAGGCGCAGGTCAGTGGCCTCGGGGCGCAAGCCCATTTGTCGATCTTGGCAGCCATGCTCTTGATCGCCATTCCCTGCGCGCCCTTCGCCTGTTCTGCCGCCTTGCGCATCGCACTGGACGCCTGATTTCATGACGCAACGCTCTTTCTGGTTTCACTACGCCGCGCCGCAAACCTTCTATGGCCTAGCCGGACGGCTTTGGCCTTGGGTGGCCGCTTTGGCAACGGCGTTCACGGTGGTGGGGTTGTGGATTGGCTTTGCCGTGGCCCCGGAGGATGCCCAGCAAGGCGAGGGCTATCGCATCATCTTTGTGCACGTGCCGGTGTCGTGGATGTCCATGATCATCTATTTGGCCATGGCCTTTTGGAGCATTCTGCTCTTGGTCTTCAATACTCGGCTCTCGGGCATGATGACGCGTGCCTTGGCACCCACTGGCGCCCTCATGGCCTTTCTCTCCCTGTGGACGGGCGCGCTTTGGGGCAAACCCATGTGGGGCACGTGGTGGGTTTGGGACGCGCGTCTCACGAGCGAGCTGATCTTGTTCTTTCTCTACCTGGGCTACATCGCCTTGACCTCGGCCATTGAGGACACGCGCCGCGCCGACCGTGCCGGCGCCTTGCTGGCGATTGTGGGCGCCCTCAACGTGCCCATCATTTACTTTTCGGTGAAGTGGTGGAACACCTTGCACCAAGGCGCATCGGTCTCCCTCACCAAAGCCCCCAGCATGGCGCAACTCATGCTCTGGGGCATGCTGTGCATGGCGATCGCCTTTTGGCTCTACAGCATTGCCTTGGCGCTTTATCGTGTGCGCACCTTGATTTTGCAGCGCGAAGCGCACACCGCCTGGGTGCAGGAATTGCCCGAAGTGCAAGGAGCGCGCGCATGAGGTGGGAGAGCTGGAGTCAATTTTGGGCCATGGGCGGCTATGGCCTTTATGTTTGGGGCAGCATGGCCATGACGGCCGTGTTGTTGGGATTGGAAATTTTGCAGGCGCGCTTGGCGCGCCGCGAGACATTGGCCCATCTGCAAGCCCACCACGCCCATCCCGATCACCCGGAGGACTGGACCGCATGACCCCCCGTCAACAACGCTTTACCTGGATCGTCATTGGCATCGCCTTGCTGGCGGCGGCGGCCGGATTTGTGCTCAATGCCTTCCAGAGCAACTTGGTGTTCTTTTTCACCCCCACACAAATCGCCAATGGCGAGGCGCCCAAGCAACGCATCTTCCGCGCGGGGGGCATGGTCAAAGAGGGCAGCCTACGGCGTGAAGGCGAGGTCGTGCGCTTTGTCATCACCGATACCGAGCACGACATTGCGGTCACTTATACCGGGCTGCTGCCAGACCTCTTCAAAGAGGGCAAGGGCGTGGTCGCTCAGGGTGAGATCGGCAGTGATGGTCTTTTTGTGGCGCGCGAGGTGCTGGCCAAGCACGACGAGAACTACATGCCGCCCGAAGCCCAGCATGCCATGGACCAAGCGGCCGCGGCCAAAGCGGCCAAGAGCCTGAAAGGCACCCCATGATTCCAGAGCTTGGGCATTTCGCCCTCATCCTAGCGGCGCTCGTCACCCTCTTTCAGGGGGTGTTTCCGCTCGCGGGAACCCTGGTGCGCGATACCCGCTTGCAAGCCCTGTGGCAAGCCACGGCGCGCCCCGCCGCCTTGCTGAGTTTGGCGCTGGTGGCGTTTGCCTTCGCGTGTTTGGCAGCCTCCTTCCTGCGCAATGATTTCTCGGTGGTCTATGTGGCCCAACACTCGAACTCCTTGCTGCCCAAGCCCTACCAATTTGCGGCGGTGTGGGGAGGGCACGAGGGTTCTTTGTTGCTGTGGGTCCTGATGCTCACGCTGTGGGCGGGCTTGGTCGCGCTGTTTTCGCGCCGCCTGCCGCTGGACATGGTGGCGCGGGTCTTGGGGGTGCTGGGGCTGGTGGCGGTGGGCTTTATTGCCTTTATCTTGGTGACCTCCAACCCGTTTAACCGCCTCTTGCCCGCTGCGGTGGACGGGCGTGATCTCAACCCCTTGTTGCAAGACCCTGGTCTGGTGATTCACCCGCCCATGCTCTACATGGGCTATGTGGGCTTTGCAGTGGCGTTCGCGTTCGCCATCGCGGCGCTGTTGAGCGGGCGCATGGATGCGGCTTGGGCGCGTTGGTCTCGGCCGTGGACCGTGATCGCCTGGACTTTTCTCACCGCAGGCATTGGCCTGGGCTCTTGGTGGGCCTATTACGAGTTGGGCTGGGGCGGTTGGTGGTTCTGGGATCCCGTGGAAAACGCCTCGCTCATGCCGTGGCTCGTGGGCACGGCCTTGATCCATTCGCTCATGGTGTCGGAGAAACGAGGCGATTTCAAAGCATGGACGGTTTTGCTGGCGATTGCCGCCTTCTCCCTCTCGCTCCTGGGCACCTTCCTCGTGCGCTCGGGTGTGCTGACCTCGGTGCATGCGTTTGCATCGGACCCCAAACGCGGGGTGTTCATTCTTTTCTTCCTGGCCTTGGTGGTGGGGGTCTCGCTCACGCTTTTTGCGTGGCGCGCGCCACAGGCCGCGCAAGGGGAGAAGCGTTTTGAGTTGGTCTCGCGCGAATCCTTTTTGTTGGGCAACAGTGTGTTGCAAGTGGTGGCCATGGCCGCGGTGCTGCTGGGCACGATTTATCCCTTGGTGATTGATGCCCTCAACTTGGGCAAGCTCTCGGTAGGGCCTCCGTACTTCAATGCGGTGTTTGTGCCGCTCATGCTGCCCGTGCTGCTCTTGATGGTGCCGGGCTCGATTGCCCGCTGGCGCGAGGCGCACGTGATGGAGTTGCTCCAACGCCTGCGCTGGCCCGCCGGACTCTCGCTGGCCTTAACCTTGGGCATTCTCACCATTTGGCAAGCTTGGAACGCGTGGACTTTCCTGGGCCTGTGGTTGGGGTCTTGGGTCGCTCTGGGTACTTTGCAAGTGGTGTTCGAGCGCGTGCGCAAACCCGGGCGCATCGGGGCCGCGTTCTGGGGCCAGCACTTGGCGCACTTTGGCTTGGCCGTGGTGGTGCTGGGCATTACCGGGGTGAAGGCCTACGAGGTGGAGCGCAATGTACGCATGCATGTGGGCGATCAAGTGCAAATCGCGGCCTACGCCTTCACGCTCGAAGCGCTGGAGAATGTGGATGGTCCCAACTACCGCGCAGTGCGCGGGCGCTTTGCCGTCGAGCGCGATGGCAAACCCCTGCGCACCTTGAGCCCAGAGAAGCGCCGCTATTTCTCCTCCGCCATGCCCATGACGGAGGCCGCCATCGACAGCGGATTCTGGCGCGACCTTTATGTGTCTTTGGGTGAACCCCTCAACGAGGCGCAAACCGAGTGGAGCGTGCGGGTTTATTACAAACCCTTTGTGCCATGGCTGTGGGCCGGAGGCCTGCTCATGGCCTTAGGAGGGCTGCTGGCGGCCTTGGATCGGCGCTATCGAAAGGCCAGCGGAGCCTGAGATGAAGAAGTTTCTCATTCCCCTCGCGTTATTTTTGGGGCTGGTGGTTTTTTTGGCCATCGGCTTGCAACGCGATCCGCGCGAAATCCCCTCGCCCCTGGTGGGCAAACCCGCGCCAGACTTCAAGCTGGTGCAACTCGACCGCGACGACCCGCTCAGCCCGAAGGATTTGCGTGGAAAAGTATGGCTGCTCAATGTATGGGCCACGTGGTGCGTGTCATGCCGTGAGGAACATCCGGTCTTGGTGGCCTTTGCGCCGCGCATGCAAGTGCCCATCGTGGGCTTGAACTACAAAGAAATCCAGCCTCAGGATGAGGCCGCCAAACTGCCGCCGGCCGTGAAGTTGCAGGTGGCGCGCGAGCGCAGTCAGGCCTGGCTCAAAAAACATGGCAACCCCTACACCACCTCGGTCATGGACATGGACGGGCGCACGGGCATTGCCTATGGGGTGTATGGGGTTCCGGAGACCTATGTGATCGATGCCGAGGGCATCATTCGCTACAAACGGGTGGGGGTGGTCACGCCGCAAGTGATGAACGAGACCATCCTGCCCCTCATTGAAAAATTGAGGCCCAAGACATGACCCGTTGGCTGCGTGCGTTGACCTTGGGTGGGGTGTTGGGATGGGCAGGGCTGGCGCCGGCCTGGGCGCAGGCGCCAATGCCGGCCAATCGTGTGGCCTCTGCCACTCCTGCCACCCCTGCGACCACAGCCAACGCATCCCGCCCGCGCGAGGCCGTGCCCTTGGCCGAAGACCCCGTGCTCGAAGCCCGACTGATCGAGATCGCGCAAGAGTTGCGCTGCATGGTTTGCCAGAACGAATCGCTTGCCTCCTCGCACGCCGAGCTGGCGGAGGATTTGCGCCGCGAGGTGCGTGAATTGATGAAAGAGGGCAAGACCAACGACGAGGTGCGCGACTTTCTGGTTGAGCGTTATGGTGATTTCGTACTCTACCGTCCTGGCGTCAAACCCCTCACCTGGGTGTTGTGGTTTGGCCCCTTCCTCCTGTTGCTGCTTGCCCTCACGGTGCTCGCGCGTCTCTTGCGCGCGCGCCGGCAAGCCAGCCCCCCCCCTGCCTTGACCGAGGCCCAACGCGAACGGGCGCAGTCCCTGCTCAAGGATTGATGTGAACGACCTGATGCCTTTTTTGGTCGGCAGCGCCCTGCTGCTGGCGATCACCCTTTTTGTGCTCTTGCGGCCCCTGTGGCGCCCGCCGGGAGGCAGGGCAGCCGACCCCCAGTCCTCACCTTTGACCCAGCAGCAGGCCAATGCGGCGGTTTACCGCGAGCAACTCGCCGAGCTGGAGCGGGACTGGGCCGCAGGCCAAATCGCCCAGGCGGAATATGAAGCCGCGCGGGATGAGCTCAACCTGCGCTTGATTCAGGATGTGGAGTCGCTTGACGCCGCCGCTGCGTCAGAGGCCTCTATGGGCGATGGTGCACGGGGCATTCGCAAGCCCTGGGCCATGACTTGGAGTCTGGTGTTGGCCTTGCCTCTGGTGGCGGGCTTGCTCTATGCGACGCTGGGTGAGCCGCGCGCCTTGAACCCGCAAGCCTTGGTCCAAGCCAGTGACCCGGCGGGTGAGCTCACGCCCGAGAAACTCACGGCCATGGCCACGGCGCTCATCAAGCGATTGCAGGAAGACCCCAACCAGGCCGAAGGTTGGCTCATGCTCGGACGCGTGCAGCGCGCCCGTGGCCAGTTGCAAGAGGCCGCAGACGCCTACGCCAAAGTGCTGAGCCTGGCGCAAGACGACGAGGTGCAAATCGAGCGCGCGGAGTTATTGGCGGAATTGCAGCGCGGCAGTTTTGCGGGAGAGCCTTGGGCCATCATTCAGCAAGTTCTGGCGCGCGACCCGCAGCACCTCAGCGCCCTGATGCTCGCGGGCAGTGCTTCTTTTACCGAACTCAATTACCGTTCTGCCCTGCGGTTTTGGGAACGTGCCCGTGAGGTGGTCGCGAGCGATTCTCCTGACGCCCCAGCACTCGATCGCGCCATCGGGGAGGCGCGCGACAAATTGGGCTTGCCGCCCATTCCGCCCCGCGCGCTGAATAAGGCTGATCCTAGCCAGCGAGCGCTCACCATCACCGGTCGGGTCAGTCTGGTTGATGAACTCAAGTCGCAAGTGGCCCCGACCGAAACCGTGTTCGTGTATGCCGTGCCCGTTTCGGGTTCGCGTCGTCCGGTGGCCATTCTGCGCGCCACGGCGGCACAACTCCCGCTCGATTTCGTGCTCGACGATAGCCAGTCCATGGGTGGCGACCCCCTCTCGGCCATGGAGGAAGTCACGGTCATGGTGCGCATTTCCAAATCGGGCAATGCGATGGCCCAGGCGGGGGAGTTGGGGGTGCGCGTCACACCGGTCAAACCGGGTGCCAAAGGGCTCAACCTGATGATTCGCGAGCCTCTGCGCTGAGTGGATGGGGGTAGTGGGTTGGGACGCTTGGCCTGAGGCGCGTTGAAACCAAGTAAACCGCCGCCTCAAGGGCGGCGGAGCCAAGTAAAACGCCGCCTCAAGGGCGGCGTTATCGCAAGAGCGGCGCGCGTTTAGAGCAAGCCGTGGCTGCGCGCGAAGTGCAGCGTTTGGGTACGGCTTTTGACGCCCAGACGCCGGAACAGACGCCAGAGGTGGACCTTAACGGTGTGCTCGCTGATGTCGAGTTCAGCGGCGATGTCGCGGTTGCTCAAGCCCCGATCGAGCATAACGATGAGCTGCTTTTGACGCTTGGAGAGCTTGGTGTCCCCACTGGCGGTGCCCACCTCGTCTTCGGTGGAATCTGCGGCAAAAAGGCCATGGATGGCGCTCGAGATCTCGTTGGTGGGGGTCGCTTTCTCCACGTACAGATCAGCCCCCGCTTCAATACAAGTCTCTTCAGCTTCGCCCGCGGGCATGGAGGAAATGACCACCAAAGGCGTATTGGGGTAGAGCGATTTGATTTCGCTCACGGCCGAAGTGCCTTTCACGCCGGGCAAGAGCAAATCCAGCACGAACAACTCAGGCTCGCCGTTTTTGATCAGGGCAGCCTGCAGTTCGCTGTACTTTTCCAACTCTATGACCTTCGCTGCAGGGCGCATGCGACGCAGCAGCATGGCAATGGCCTGACGCAACAGCGGGTGGTCATCGATCACATACATGCTCATGATGGGAATCTCCAGAATGTGAATGATTTAGTAACTCAAGCCCATGGCCTCACGAACCTCACGCATGGTTTCTGACGCAGTTTGCTGGGCTTTCTTAGTACCATTATCGACGATTTCTCGCACAATTTTGGGATTTTTGAGAAAAGGCTCTGCTCTTTCCAGCATGGGTTGTTGTTCTGCAACGATTGCGTCGATCACAGGCTGTTTACATTCTAGGCATCCGATGCCTGCCGATTGACAACCTTTTTGTACCCATGCTTGGGTAGGGGCATCGCTGTAGACCTGATGAAAGCTCCACACCGGGCAGCGCTTGGGGTCGCCTGGGTCGGTGCGTTTGACCCGCGCTGGGTCGGTGGGCATTTTGCGTACTTTTTGCTCCAATATCTGCCGATCTTCGCGAATCGCGATGGCATTGCCGTAGCTTTTGCTCATCTTCGCCCCATCGAGGCCGGGGAGTTTGCTCGCTTCGGTCAGCAGCACCTGCGGCTCGGGCAGGATGGTGCGTCCGCTCCCCTTGAAATAGCCGCTCAAACGCTCGCGGTCCGTGGCGTCGAGCTCGGGAGCGCTCGCCAGGTAGCCCAGGGCCCCTTCCATGGCCTTGGTGTCGCCCGTTTCTTGCCAGGCTTTGCGCGATTTCTCAAAGCGCTTCAAGCTGTCTTTGGGCAATTTGGCCAGGCTCACCTGGAGTTTTTCTGCGGCGTGGAGTTCACGACCATAGAGGTGGTTGAAGCGTCGTGCGGCCTCGCGGGTGAGCTCCACATGGCTCGCCTGGTCCTCGCCCACTGGCACATAGCGGGCCTTGTAAATCAAGATGTCTGCGGCTTGCAAGAGGGGATAGCCGAGGAAGCCGTAGGTGGAGAGGTCCTTGTCTTTGAGTTTTTCCTGCTGGTCTTTGTAGGTCGGCACGCGTTCGAGCCAGCCGATAGGCGTGCCCATGGCCAAGAGCGTGAACAGCTCGGCGTGCTCGGGGATGCGGCTTTGCAGGAAGAGCGTGCACTGCTCGGGATCCAGCCCGGCCGCGAGCCAGTCAATGAC
>VEQC01000040.1 GCA_018883455.1 Limnohabitans sp.
CCCGTATATATATCCAAAGACATATCCCAATATCGTTATGAAAACAATAAACAGTGCTACTATTACTAGTGTCTTTATTTTATTTGATGATATTTGATCGTAAATGCTTCCCATATAAATTAAAAAGATACTTTGATATCTTTTCTTTCTTCATCGGATGTAGCAAAAAATTGCTCTTCTTTAAAACCAAAGATCGATGCAATCAGATTTGATGGAAACATTGCAATTTTCTCATTAAGTTGCATTACATTTCCATTATAAAATCTTCTCGCGTATGCAATTTTTTCTTCTATCTCGGTGACTTTATCCATTAAATTAGTTAACTCTTGATGTGACTTTATGTCTGGGTATGCCTCAACCTGTACTTTTATATCCCTAACCATATTTGATAATTGATTGAGTTTGCCATTTGTCCCCAATTTTGAAATCCTCAGGTGGGAAAAAAACTTGGGGTGGATCAAGTGAGTAAAGCGCCTTTCCCATTTTTACAACCTGAACTGCCCCAGTTCTGGTGTAGATACCGCCGTCACTCATTTCAACGGTTTGGTCGTTTATTTTCGTTACACTTAACACGCCTCTTTCAAAAACTTCTCCAGTACGCCGATTCTTCGATACCCAGCTATAAGTATCATTAGGTAAAAACCTATTTTTGGGGTCGAGTCGAGGGGTTATTCCGTCCTTTGTCGCAGTAGGCATTACGAAGCTGTCCGTCAGCATCGCTAACTTACCCTCAACGGCCTTACTAATGGAGCCTGTTGGATACTTAACTAGAAAATCAAAAAAATCCTGAATATTTTTACTGTCTTTAATTTTGTCCCAATCTGCCTTTTCCATTGCAAACTGTTGCTCTCGGGCCGCCTCTGCGGAGAGTTTCTTGCGTTGGGCCTCTTGCTCAGCTTGAATTCGAGCCAGCTCCAGATCTTTAAGCCGCTTCGTCTCCTCCGCTTGGCTACGCGCCAACGCCTCCTGCGCCGCTAAAGCCTTTTTCCGCTCAGCCTCTGCAGCCAGGGCTAATTGCTGTTCTCGCTGCCGGGCTTCTTCCTCGGCTCGCTCGCGTGATTTTTGTTCTGCGATTCGCTGGGCTTCAACCCGTTTTAAGCGCTCTTGCTCACGCAATTGCGCCAGTTGCTTCTCGCGCTCCAACGCCGCTTCTGCCTCCCGTTTGAGACGCTCTTGCCGAGCTTTTGCCTCCGCAATTTCTCGTTGGTAATCTTCAGCGGTGAATTTGAATTTCTCACCGTCATTGAATGAAAACTCGTCCTCCAAGCTACTCGAGTCCCAGGGAATCTGTCGCCCTTGACTTTTTTGTCTCACTTGAAGCCGCACACGCTTGAAGACTTCCTCGATTTTTGCCGGGCGTTGCAGCTCCTTGAGCAAGAATTGTGTGAACAAGCCGTTACCTGTCGTCTCGTCCCCATCTTCTGCCACATTCCCAGGGGCCGTGGCAAAAGCGAGGTAGGTGCCTGGCGGGGCGTCCAATTGCGCCAAACCCTTAGCACTGGCACTGCCAGCGAAGGGGTTGTCCCGACAAGCGTCGAGAACAATGATGTTCATGCGTGTGTTCGCATCTTTAAACGATTTGATCACCTGTTCAATGTCAACTGTCTGTTTCGGGACATCTTCAGCCTTGTCAATGTTCGCATCGACTGGCACCATGTAATTGCGCCAGTCGAGCTGGAGGCCATGACCCGCGTAATAAAGCATGGCCACGGCCTGCTGACCTTTCAAATCAGCCTGCATCCTCCCAATGGCCTGGGTCATGCTCGTGCGATCTCCATCAATCACATCAATCACCTTGAAACCGAGCTTGCGAAGCACCAGGGTCATCGCGCGTGCGTCATTCACTGAGTTGGCAAGGGGTGGAACATTTTTGTAGGTGGCGTTTCCAATGACTAACGCCACCCTAATATCTAAGGGAGCTTGTGCCACCGATGCGAAAGACGCCATGAATAGACCCACTAGAGTCCCACAGACATTCATCGATCCGGTCAATTTGAATTTTTTCATATATTGGGCATTATCACTTCTCATATTGGGAATAGAAAATCTTCCGTCTTGTCTAAGACCGCTGGCACGGCACTTCATTGATGCGGATTCACTCTCCCCCCCCCTTCTTTGCAGATCCGCAGTGGGTGATTACACTCACGCTCATAAAGGCCTAGCGCCCATTCCATAAGGAGACAAGATGAAACACACGATTCACCGCGGCTGGGCCGGCGCTGGTTTGGCTTTGGCGTTGGGCATGGGGGCTGGGCCCGCTTTGGCGCAAAGTGCGGCAAGTTATCCGGAGCGGCCGGTCAAGGTCATTATTCCGTTTCCGCCTGGGGGCACGCTCGACAAGATCGGGCGCATGTTGGCGCAAAAGCTGGGGGATCAGCTGGGCCAGAATTTTGTGGTGGAGAACCGCGCAGGGGGCAACGGCGTCATTGGGGGCGATGTGGTCGCCAAAGCCAATGCCGATGGCTACACCTTGCTCTTTAATGCGAGCACGTTTGTGACGGCGCCCATGACCATGAAATCGGTGCCCTACCGGGTTCAGTCTGACTTCACTCCCATTGGGCTCGTGGCTTCCGCGCCTTTGTCGATCGCGGTGAGCAACAAACTCGGTGTGACCGACGTCAAGGGGCTGGCGGCTGTGGCCAAGGCGCGGCCCCAACAACTCAACTTCGCCGTGGGCTCGATTGGCTCGGCCGGTCACTTGTGCACCGTCAAGCTTGAGCAGGCCACGGGCACACAACTCACCATCGTGCCCTACAAGGGCACGGGCCCGGCCATGACGGATTTGGTGGGCGGGCAGATTGAAGGGTTTATCGATCCCTTGCTTGGCTCGGTACAGTTTCACCGCACCGGGCAACTCAAGGTCATTGGGGTGACGGCCGAGCGCCGCGTGCCCAATTTGCCCGATGTCCCCACTGTGTCCGAGACGCTACCCGACTTCAAATGCGCGAGCTGGTATGGCTTGTGGGGTCCGGCCAAGCTGCCCGCCGATTTGGTGCAAAAGCTCAACGCCGCGGTCAACAAGGCCTTGGCGAGTGATATGCGCGATCGCCTCTTGGCCGACGGCATTGTTCCGGGCGGGGGCAGCGCAGCGGAGTTCGCGCGTTTTCAGGACGAAGACATCGCCACTTCGGGCAAGATCATTGCCGACAAAAAGATCGTGCTGGAGTAAGGCGCTTGTCTTCTCCCGCTGAAACCCGCGAAGCGCTGGTCACTGGCACGAGTTCGGGCATTGGAGAGGCGGTGGCGCGTCATCTGCTCGCGCAAGGCTGGCACGTGCATGGCCTCGATCTCGCCGCCCCCACGCTGAGCGATGCGCGCTTCACGCCCTGGCGCGTGGACCTCTCCCAAGGCGCAGCCATTGAGGAAGTGCTCGATGCCGTGCTGCGCACCTCTACACCCGAAGCACTGGTACACGCGGCCGGTTTGCTGCGCGTGGGGGCGCTCGGTGCATTGGATGCGCAAGACGGTCAGGCCATGTGGGCCTTGCATGTGGCGGCGGCCACTCGCTTGGCCAATCGCGTGCTGCCGCTCATGCGCCGTGCGCGTGCGGGTCGCGTGATTTTGATCGGCAGTCGTGTGGCGGGGGGCATGCCCGGGCGCAGCCAGTACGCCGCGTCCAAAGCCGCGCTGTTGGCCTTGGCCAAGAGCTGGGCGGGCGAATGCATTGCCGATGGGGTCACGGTCAATGTGGTCTCGCCTGCGGCCACCGACACGCCCATGCTGCGGGATCCCTCTCGGGCAGGAACGCCGCCCCAGGTGCCGCCCATTGGGCGCTTGATCCAGCCCGACGAAGTGGCCGCCCTGGTGACTTATCTCACTGGGCCGCATGCCCAAGCCATCACTGGGCAAGACTGGGTGATTTGCGGCGGCGCTTCGGTGCGAACCCCTTGAGTGCGGCGGTCATGTCGAACGTCAACGCCTTTGCCCCCTCGCGCCGTTTGGGTGTGGTGGGTCTGGGTTTGGTGGGTTGCGCGTTGGCGCAGCGCTTGACGCAAGCGGGCTACACCTGCGTGGGCTATGACGTGCGCGAAGCGGCCATGCGCGCCTTTGCGGATTCAGGCCACACCACTTGCGCAGCGCCTGAAGATTTACTCCACGAAGCCAACACCTTGGTGTTGGCGGTTTTTGACACAGACGGTGTTGAGGCAGTGGTGCAGGCGCTCTTGGAGGCGCGTGCCCGCCTGGGCTTGACGTCTTCCCCCCTGGCCCTGATCGATTGCTCCACGGGCGACCCCGAGCGCTTAGCCGCGCTCGCCCAGCGTCTGGCGGCCCTGGGCATTCGGTTTGTGGAGGCTCCGCTCTCGGGTTCGAGCGCGCAGATCGCGCAAGGACAAGCCACCCTGCTCACCGCCGGTGCGCCGCAGGATGTGGCGGCGGTCGCACCGGTTTTGGAGGCCATCTCCCCACAGCGCATTGCGGTGGGCTTGGCGGGTATGGCCGCACGCGCCAAGCTCGCCACGAATTTGGTGCTCGGGCTCAACCGTGCGGCCTTGGCCGAGGGCTTTGTATTGGCCGAATCGATGGGAATCACGCCGCAAGCCTTTTTGCAGTTGGTCTTGGCCTCGCCCGCCCGCTCCGATGCGGCTCTGGCCAAGGGGGAGATGATGGTGCGCGGTGAGTTCGCCCCCCAATCGCGCATTCGCCAGCACGCCAAGGATGTGCAGTTGATGCTATCGATGGCAGACCGCACGGGCCAGCACTTACCCCTCTCGGCCACGCACGCCCAACTGTTGCAACGCGCGATCGAGGCGGGCGATGGCGAGCTCGACAACGCGGCCATCCTGCGCCAAATCCAGCGCGAACGACGCCCTTGAGCCTGCGCGCGCGCGCGCCACATCCCCCAAAGCCTTGGGGGTTTTCAGGCCTTCCTAAAATTGCGGCCAAGGGTGTTGTTCATGTTGGGCAGCAGGTTGTATGCGCTGGTCGGGCCGCCACGCAGAGGAATCTTTTATGGCAACCCCTGAATGGCTGGCCTACGCCAGCGCGGCTATTTTTGCGCTGGCCCTCATCCACACCTTCTCCACGGGCTTTTTCGAGCACTTGGCGCATTTGCAACCGCGTCATGCCGGGTTTTGGCATTTGCTGGGCGAGGTGGAGGTCGTATTTGGCTTTTGGGCCATTGTGCTGGTCACCCTCATGTTTGTGGGCCTGGGCAATGCGCCCACGCTCACTTACTTAGAGAGTCGCAACTTCACCGAGCCCATGTTTGTGTTCGTGATCATGGTGATCGCGGGCACGCGTCCGGTGTTGCAGGTGGCCAATCAAATTGTCTGGTGGCTCGGGGCACGTTCGCCGCTGCCGCGCACGAGTGCGTTGTTCTTTCTCTTGCTCGCCCTCGTGCCGCTGCTGGGGTCTTTCATCACGGAGCCTGCGGCCATGACGCTCGCTGCGCTCATGCTGCGCGATGCCTTCTTTCGCCACCCCCTGCCTGAGTGGTTGAAGTACGGTGCGCTTGGGGTGTTGTTTGTGAACGTGTCGATTGGCGGCACGCTCACCCCGTTTGCCGCGCCGCCGGTGCTCATGGTGGCCGCGCAATGGCAATGGGACTTGGGCTTCATGATCTCGGTGTTTGGCTGGAAAGCGGCGCTGGCGGTGTTCGTCAATGCCGCTGTTTTGACCGCCCTGGCGCACAAGACCCTCTCGAACCTGCCCGTGGATGCAGACGCCAAGCCCGCCTCCCCCGTGTGGCCCGTGGCCATCGTGCACTTGATTTTTCTGGGTCTGGTGGTGTTGTTTGCCCACCACCCGGTGGTGTTCATGGGCGTCTTCCTCATGTTCATGGGCTACGCCACCGCGTACGAGCGGCATCAGGATCGCCTGATTCTGCGCGAGGCCTTGCTCGTGGCGTTTTTCTTGGGCGGCTTGGTGGTGCTCGGGGGTCAACAAACCTGGTGGCTCGAGCCCGTGCTCATGAGTCTGGATGCCGAAGCGGTGTTCTACGGCGCCACTTTGCTCACCGCCGTGACCGACAACGCAGCCCTCACCTATCTGGGCTCCTTGGTCGAGGGCCTGAGCGATGAGTTCAAGGTCTCGCTCGTGGCGGGCGCCGTCACTGGCGGCGGACTCACCGTGATCGCCAACGCGCCCAACCCTGCCGGCGTGGCCATTCTGCGCGGCGCGTTTACCGAGCAGACCATTCGCCCGCTAGGGCTGCTCGCCGCCGCGACGCTGCCCACCGTGGTCGCGGCCATGGCCTTCCGATTGCTCTAAAAAAGCGTTTTTCGTTAATTCAAAAGAGTCCATTCACGCCCCTTGAAAGTGTAAAGCGTGTAAAGATCGCTAAAGTTTTTCCAACTCGTGTTTTGAGTTTGTAAGCTTGCAGGATGCCCCTGTTCTCAGGGAATTTCAACCGTCTAGGAAGAACGTCATGCAAGTCAATACCAACATCAATGCACTCACTGCCGCCAATGCACTGACGCAGGCCAACCAAGACGCCGCCCGTGCCAGCCAGCGCTTGAGCACGACTTTGCGGATCAACACGGCCGCGGATGATCCCTCCGTCTTTTCAACGCTCAACACCTTGAAGGCCAAGATCGCCTCCTACACGGTGGCCAATGACAACATCAACAGCGCCAATGGCATGTTGCAAACCATGAATGGGGCGCTCACCTCGATTGCTGACACCCTCTCGAAGATGCGGGCTTTGGCGGTGTCGGGCTCTTCCACCACGGCCAGTGCCGATGCGCAGACTGCCTTCACCAACTACATCAGTCAGATTGACGCTTTAGTCGGCACCACGAAGTGGAATGGCACGAGTTTGCTCAACAGCGCGGCGGGTACGGTCAGTGTGCAAACCGGCATCCTCTCGGGCGAGCAAACCACGGTCTCGCTCTATGACGCACGAACCAGCGCACTGGGGGTGAGCACATCGACCATCTCGTCCACAGCCAACGCCGCCACGGCGCTCACCGCCATTGATGCGGCGCTCACCACCTTATCGGGTTATCAAACGGGTGTGGGGGCGGCGCAAAACCGACTCAACACGCAAATTGCCTATAACAGCAGCATGTCCACGGCCAGCAACACGGCCTATGCGCGCCTGACCGGCGCCGATGTGGCTCAAGAGACAGCGAATTTGGCCGCGGCGCAGATCCGCCAGAACAGCGCGGCAGCCATGCTTGCGCAGGCCAATCAGATGGACAAAGACATCGTCTCCACACTTTTACGCCAATTCGCGAATTGATTGAGTTCTGGCAATATCTGATATCGGCAGGAAAAATGAAATCTTGAGCGATTTTTTTCCATTCAAGTTTTCCCCCCTGCTGTCGATGTATACGACAGGGGGTAAAACATGCAATTGGAAAAATTTGATTTGCCACAGTTGCGCAGCCATGCGCGCATCGAGACCCTGAGCAAGCTCGAGGTGGGCGACTGCCTCTTTTTTCAGGAGCACAAGGAAGCGCAAAGCATGCGCGTGCTCTCTTATTACTTACTCAAGACGCGCCAACTCAATTGGCGGTTCACTTTCCGCAAAATGGACAAGGGCTGGCGGCTGATCCGCACCCAATGACCCCCGCGCGCGCCCTGGCTCAGGCCTGATAAGCCAGCACGCCGTCGACCACCGTGGCCTTGACGCGCCCGGGCAAGGCCGTGCCGCTGATGCGGAAATCAAACGGGGTGTGTTTGCCTTGGCTCAGGAGCGCTTTGGGCTCGACGGCCCAAGTCACCTGGGGGTCGAAGACGACCAAATCCGCCACCCCACCCTCGCGCAGCTGACCCAAGCCTTCGGGGGCCGCCGCGCCCAGCAACTGGCCCGGCTGGTGGGTGACCACGGCCAGGGCTTTGGCCAGGGGAAGCTGGCAATCCTCAGCCCATTTAAGGGCCAAGCTCAAGAGCAGTTCCAGGCCCGTGGCACCGGGCTCGGCTTGGGCAAACGGCAGGGCTTTGGCGTCGTCGTCCACCGGGCAGTGGTCGGAGACCAAGGCGTCTAGGGTGCCATCGGCCAAGGCCTCGCGCAGGGCGTCGCGGTCGCGCGCTTGGCGCAAAACCGGCACCAAGCGGGCGCGGCTGTCAAAGAAACCCATGTCGTGATCGGTGAGGTGCAGGGAGTGAATGCTGACATCGGCCGTGACGGGCAAACCCTCGGCTTTGGCCGCGCGCACAAGCGCGACGCCCTCGGCGCTGGAGAGTCGGCAGAGGTGCACGCGCGCACGCGTGCTGCGCATGAGCGCAAAGATGGTGTGCAAGGCAATGGTCTCGGCCGCCACCGGCACGCCGCTCAAGCCCATGCGGGTGGCCAAGGGGCCGCTCGCGGCCACGCCCTTGCCCAGGTGCAGCTCTTGCGGCCGCAACCACACCGAGAGGCCAAAGGTGGCGGCGTATTGCAAGGCGCGTTGCAAGATTTGGGTGTTGGCCAAGGCCGTCTCGGCCTGGCTAAAGCCCACGCAGCCCGATTCGCTGAGCTCGGCCATCTCGGTGAGCACCTCGCCGGCCAAATTGCGCGTGAGCGCCCCCAAGGGGTAGACACGGGCGCGGCGCAACTGCGCCGCGCGGTAGCGCAGCATGTCCACCAAACCCGGCTCGTCGAGCACGGGGTCGGTGTCGGGCGGGCACACGAGGGTGGTGACGCCCCCCGCCACGGCGGCGTGGAGTTCGCTATCGAGCATGCCCTCGTGCTCGTAGCCGGGCTCGCGCAGGCGGGCTTGCAAATCGACGAGGCCGGGGGCGACGATGCAGCCCGTCGCGTCCACGGTTAAATCGGCTTCAAAGGGGGCGGTTTGGCCAATGGCGGTGATATGGCCATTGGCGAGCCAGACATCGGCGTGTTCGTCGCGGCCGGAGGCGGGGTCGATCACGCGACCATTGTGGATGCGGAGTTTCATGCTTCATTCCCTGCAACGATGGACATGACCGCCATGCGCACGGCGATACCAAAGGTCACCTGCGAGAGGATCACGCTCTGCGGCCCGTCGACCACGGCCGAATCAATCTCAACCCCCCGGTTGATGGGGCCGGGGTGCATCACGATGGCGTCGGGCTTGGCGAGTTGGAGTTTTTCGGGGGTAAGGCCAAAGGCCTTGAAATATTCTTGGCTCGAGGGCAGGAGGGCGCCGCTCATGCGCTCGTTTTGCAAGCGCAGCATGATGACGACATCGCAATCGCGAATGCCGTCTTCGAGGTTATGAAACACCCGCACGCCCATGGGCGCGAGGTCTGCGGGCACCAAGGTGCGGGGCCCCACCACGCGCACTTCGGCGCAGCCCAAGGTGGTGAGGGCGTGGATGTCCGAGCGCGCCACGCGCGAGTGCAGCACATCGCCCACGATGGCCACCCGCAGATTGGCGAAATCGCCCTTGAAGTGGCGAATGGTGTACATGTCGAGCAGGCCTTGGGTGGGGTGGGCGTGGCGCCCGTCCCCGGCGTTGACGACGTGCACGTGCGGCGCGACGTGCTCGGCAATCAGGTAGGGGGCGCCCGACTCGCTGTGGCGCACGACGAAGATGTCGGCCGCCATGGCGCTCAAGTTGGCGATGGTGTCGAGCAAGGACTCGCCTTTGCTGGCCGAGGAGCGAGCGATGTCGAGGTTAAAGACATCGGCCGAGAGCCGCATGGCGGCAATCTCGAAGGTGGTGCGGGTGCGGGTGCTGTTCTCGAAAAACAGGTTGAAGACGCTCTTGCCGCGCAACAGCGGGACCTTTTTGACTTCGCGGTCGTTGACCGAAACAAAGCTCGCCGCAGTGTCGAGGATGTGGGTGAGGATGTCGCGCGAGAGCCCCTCGGTGGAGAGCAGGTGGATGAGTTCGCCGTTGGCGTTGAGTTGGGGGTTGCGTTTGTAGCGCATGGTCATCCCTTGACGTTGAACTGGAAGCGCCCGTTGTCGTCGCGCGAGAGGCGCAGCGATTCGGTGGCGGGCAAGACCACGCGCGCCGCCGCAAAATCGGCCTGGATGGGCAACTCCCGGCCGCCTCGGTCCACCAGCACGGCCAAGCGCACGCGCGCGGGCCGGCCGTAGTCGAACAACTCGTTAATGACCGCGCGCAGGGTGCGCCCGGTGTAGAGCACATCGTCGATGAGCAGCAGATCTGCGCCCTCGACCGCAAAGGGCAATCGGGTTTGCCCACTCGCGCTCAAGCCGCGCTGGGCGAAGTCGTCGCGGTGCAGGGTGGAGCTGAGGGTTCCAAACTCTCCCGGGCGTTGCCAATCGCGGTGCGCGCGCTCGGCCAGCCATGCCCCCCCGCTGGTGATGCCCACGAGGTGGGTTTGCGGCGTGAGCAAGGGCCGCCCGCCTTCCAGGAAGGCCTGGTAGAGGCTTTCGGCGTCGAGTGCGAGGGGACCGTTCATGAAGACTCCCGGAAGAATTGTTGCAGGATGATGCAGGCCGAGGCGGCGTCGGCATCGCGGGCCCCTGAGGCCAGGGCTTCCGTCGTACTGTAGCGCTCGTCCACCTCAAACACCGGCAGGCCGTAGCGCCCGCGCAGTTGGTTGGCAAAACGCTCGGCGCGCCGCGTATTGTCGTGGGCTTGTCCGTCGGGGTGGCGCGGCACGCCCACGACCAAGGCGTCGGGCTGCCACTCCTCGATGTGGCGTGTGATGTGCGGCCAGCGGGCATCGCCCTCGGCCACAATCGCCCCGCGCGGCTCGGGTTGGCCGAGCATGCGGCTGCCGTAGGCCACACCGGTGCGGCGGGTGCCGAAATCAAAAGCCAAAAAGGTTTGTAATCCGGCCAAGGGGCGCGCCGGGGGGGCGTTCATGCGTGCCCCGCCCCAGGGCTGAGCATCCAGGGCTGCAAGCCAAGGAGGGCCAAAGCTTGGTCGTAGCGCTGCTCCAGCGGCGTTTCAAAGATGATGCGCGGGTCCGCCCCCACGGTCAGCCAGCTGTTTTCCGCGAGCTCGGACTCGAGCTGCCCCTGCCCCCAGGCCGAGTAGCCCAGGGTGATGAGCACGCGCTTGGGGCCCGCGCCAGTGGAGAGGGCTTCGAGCACATCGCGCGACGTGGTCATCTCCAGACCGCCGGGAATTTTGAGGGTGGAGGCGTAGACGCTGTCGGGCTCGCCGGCCGGCGCGTCGGGGAAGAGTTCTTGGTTGTCGCTCGCGGATTCGGCCGGGACGGTGGGGATGGGCTCGTGCAGCACAAAACCGCGCTCGGGGTGCACCGGGCCGCCGCGCAAAACGGGTTGCTCTAGCAAATCGGCGCGATGCAAGGGGAGCTCGACTTTGCTAAAGAGCTCGGGCATGCGCATCTCGCCAGGCTTGTTGATGACCAATCCGAGCGCGCCCCGGGCACTGTGCTCGCAGAGGTAGACCACGCTTTTGCCGAATAGGGCATCCTCCAAACCGGGCATTGCGATCAAGAAATGATGCGTAAGGTCAATGGAGGCAGAATCGAGGCTCATCACGTAATTTTAAGGGGGTCTCATGCCGCAGCGTCCGTCGCCGAAGGTTTACGCCCGTGGGCTGATGTGGTTTCGGCGGGATTTACGTGCGCACGACAACGCCGCCCTCTCCCAAGCCCTGCGCCAGTGTGCCGAAGTGCACGCGGTTTTTGTCTTTGATCGGGACATCCTCGACCCCCTGCCGCGCCAGGACCGGCGGGTGGAATTCATCCGCGAATCGCTCGTGGCGCTCGATGCCGAGCTCCACGGCCTGGCCGGCCAGGAGGGCGCGGGCCTGATCGTGTGCCACGCCGTGGCGCGCGAGGAAATCCCCCGGCTGGCCCAATCCCTGGGGGTTCAGGAAGTTTTTGCCAATCACGACGATGAACCCGCCGCGCTGGAGCGCGACGCCAAGGTGCGTGGGGCCCTGGCCAATATGGGCATTGGCTTTCAGACCTACAAAGACCATGTGATTTTCGAGCGCAGCGAGGTGCTCACCCAAGGCGGCAAGCCCTACGCCGTCTTCACCCCCTACAAAAACGCGTGGTTGGCCCGCTTGCGCGAGGAGGATTTAAAGCCCCATCCGGTGGGCAGCCTCGCACGCGCCTTGCAGCCCCGCCCCACGGCGCACCGTAAACCCGTGCCCAGTCTGGCCGAAATCGGGTTTGAGGCGACCAACCTGAGCGACTTGCACATTCCCACCGGCAGCCCCGGCGCGAGCGCGTTGCTGGAAGACTTTTTTGAGCGCATCGAGCACTACCACGAGGCGCGTGACTTCCCCGCCGTCAAAGGCCCGAGTTACTTGAGCGTGCACTTGCGCTTTGGCACGGTCTCGATTCGCCAGCTCGTGAGCCTGGCCTGGCAGCGCCAGCTCACCGGCTGCCGAGGCGCGCAGGTGTGGCTCTCGGAGCTGATTTGGCGCGATTTCTACCACCAGATCCTGCACCACCACCCGCACGTGGTCACGCGCGCCTTCAAGCCCGAATACGACGCCATTCGCTGGGCCCACGGCAAGAGCGCGCAGCAGCTCTTTGCCGCCTGGTGCGAAGGGCGCACGGGCTACCCCCTGGTGGACGCGGCCATGGCGCAAATCAACCAAACGGGCTATATGCACAACCGCTTGCGCATGGTGGTGGCGAGCTTTTTGACCAAGGACTTGGGCATTGATTGGCGCTGGGGCGAGGCCTACTTCGCGCGCCAGCTCATCGACTTTGACCTCGCCGCCAACAACGGCGGCTGGCAATGGGCGAGTTCCAGCGGCTGCGACGCGCAACCCTATTTCCGGATTTTCAACCCCGTGAGTCAGAGCGAAAAATTTGACCCCCAGGGCAAGTTCATTCGCCGCTACCTGCCCCAGCTCGACGCCCTCTCGGCCGCGGACATCCACGCCCCCTGGCTGGCCAAGCCCATGGCCTTGCAGGCCGCAGGCCTGGTGCTCGGGCGGGACTATCCGGCCCCCATCGTGGACCACGCGCAGGCGCGCGCCGAGACGCTCGAGCGCTACGCGGTCGTGAAAAAAAGCAAGTGAGTTAGGCCGCGCCGCGCAGGGCCGAGAGCACGGCGGGCTCGGGCGTGCCAATCGTGCCGCCGGCAAACTGATGCAATAAGCGCGAGAGCTCCTCGACCCCTTGCAGGCTGGCTTGGGCCTCGCTGGCGGCGGGGTTTGCGCCCACGCGATCGAGCTGGGTGGCCAGTGCGTCGGCCAGCTGTTGCACAGCCGCGAGCGAGACATCTTGGGCCAATTGGGCCAGTAGGCGGGCGCTGTCGGCCGCACCCTCGGGCCATGCCGCGCCTTCGCTCAGGTGCTCGCCCACACTTTGGGCAAGGCCACGGGTGAGCGCATCGGCCTGGTCGAGAAACAGCATTTGGTTGATGGTGTCGAGGTCGTTGACGGCCTCGGGGCCCAGATTGGCAAAGCTTTGGTGCAGCAAAACACCGTTGAGCACTTGCGCCGCAGTCGCGGCTTCGGCGTCGCTCCATTGGGCGGGTTCGTCGCGGCGCAAGGCATTGAAATACCGCGCCGAGAGGTTCCAAAACGTGATCCAGGCCGCATTGGTTTCCTGATGCGCCTGCTGGCGGCACAGGCCCAGGAGTTGGTGCACCGAGGGGAGATGAATTTGCGGCCGCTGGGTGAGCAGGAGCAGCAAATGGCGTTCAAAGTCGGTGCGCACGCCGTCTCCGTCAGACCGGCACCATCTCGAAGTCTTCTTTGCGCGCACCGCACTCCGGGCACGTCCAGTTCATGGGCACTTCTTCCCACGGGGTGCCGGGGGCAATGCCGTGGTCCGGGGCACCGGCGGCCTCGTCATAGATCCAGCCGCAAATCAGACACATCCAAGTTTTATTCACGATGGCTCTTTCTTGTTGAACGCATAGAATGGGGTTGATTGTATCGACCCCCATGAGCCTCGAATCCAACCCTCCCTTTGCGGCTGAACCCAGCGACGACGAGAGCGCGGCGAGCCCGCCATGCGTGCTGGTTTTCAACGCCAATGACCCGAGCGGTGCCGGCGGCCTCAACGCCGACGCGCTGGCCGGGGCGAGCGTGGGGGCCCACCCCCTCACCGTGGTCACGGGCACTTATTTGCGCGACACGGCCGAGGTGTTTGACCAATTTGCCCTAGACGAAGACGCCGTCACCGAGCAAGCCCGCACCATTTTGGAAGACATCCGGGTGCAGGTGTTCAAGGTTGGCTTTTGCGGCAGCCCCGAGAACTTGAGCGCGATTGCCGAGCTCGCGAGCGACTACGCCGACGTGCCCCTGGTGGCCTACATGCCCAACCTCTCCTGGTGGGGCGAGGATGCCATGGAGGCCTACCTCGACGCCTACCGCGACCTCTTGCTGCCGCAAACCACCGTGCTGGTGGGCAACCACAACACGCTCTGGCGCTGGCTGCTGCCCGATTGGGAGCATGAGCGCAGCCCCGGGCCGCGCGACATCGCCCGCGCAGCCTCTGAGTACGGCGTGCCCTATGTGCTCGTGACTGGCATTCACCTGCCCGACCAGCACATCGAGAACGCCCTGGCCACCCCGCAAACCGTCTTGCTCACCGAGCGCATGGAGCGCTTTGATGCCGTTTTTGCCGGCGCGGGCGACACCCTGAGCATGACCCTGGCATGCCTGTTGGCCTCGGGCACCGACCTCGAAGCCGCCACGCACGAGGCCTTGAGCTTTCTGGACCAAAGCCTGCAAGCGGGCTACCGGCCCGGCATGGGCCTGGTGCTGCCCGATCGACTCTTTTGGGCCGAGCCCGAAGAAGAGGGCAGCGAAGGCGAGACCGATTCCCCCCTCACGGCGGAAGATTTCTCATTGCACCAACACAACACCAAACACTGAACCGGCGGAGGCTGTTTTTCCCCATGACTGATTTGAACCAGACCTTGTTTGCGCGCGCAGCGCAAGTGATTCCCGGCGGCGTGAACTCCCCCGTGCGGGCGTTTCGCGCGGTGGGGGGCACCCCTCGCTTCGTGCAGCGCGCCGAGGGCGCCTATTTCTGGGATGCCAATGGCCAGCGCTACATTGACTACATCGGCTCATGGGGCCCGATGATTTTGGGCCACGGCCACCCCGCCGTGCTCGAGGCCGTGCGGGCCGCCGCCACCGATGGCTTCTCCTTTGGTGCGCCCACCGAGCGCGAGATTGAGCTGGCCGAAGAAATCCTGCGCCACGTGCCCTCCATGGAGATGGTGCGCTTGGTGAGTTCGGGCACTGAAGCGGGCATGAGCGCTTTGCGCTTGGCGCGCGGGGCCACGGGCCGCAGCAAGATCATCAAGTTCGAAGGCTGCTACCACGGCCATGCCGACGCGCTCTTGGTCAAGGCCGGCTCCGGTCTGGCCACCTTTGGTCACCCCACCAGCGCGGGCGTGCCCCCGGAGGTGGTGCAGCACACCTTGGTGCTGGAGTACAACAACATCGCCCAGCTCGAAGCGGCCTTTGACGAACACGGCAGCGAGCTCGCCTGCGTGATGATCGAGCCCATCGCCGGCAACATGAACTTCGTGCGCGCGAGCGTGCCCTTCATGAAGCGCTGCCGCGAGCTGTGCTCACAGCACGGCGCCTTGCTGGTCTTTGACGAGGTGATGACGGGTTTTCGCGTGGCAATGGGCTCGGCCCAAAGCGTTTACGCCAAAGCCATTCCCGGCTTCAAGCCCGACCTCACGGTGCTGGGCAAGGTCATTGGCGGGGGCATGCC
>VEQC01000041.1 GCA_018883455.1 Limnohabitans sp.
CGCCGCCCCCGCCGCCCCCCCCCCCGCCAACCAAACAGGCCCCCCCGCCGGAATTTGTGCCGCCCTCGGAAGCGCCAACCCATGTCAGTGCGGGGGCTAATGCCATTGGTGCGGTCACCCATGCACCTGCGCCAGCACCGGCGCCCGCACCTGCTCCCCCCGCGCCACAGGTTCGCGTCGCGCCACTGATTCAGGCGGCAAATTGTCAAAAGCCGGACTACCCCAGTGCGTCACGCCGCAATGAGGAAGAGGGTACGGTCCAGTTGCGATTCTTGGTCGGCATCGATGGAAAGGTGATCGAGTCTCAAGTGGAAAAGACTTCGGGTTATGCTCGTCTTGATGAGGCGGCGCGTGCAGCGTTGGCGCGGTGTCAGTTCAAGCCGGGAACCGTGGATGGCAAGCCTGAACAGGCCTGGGCCAGCATGAAGTACACATGGCGTTTGGAATGAAGCCCAAGCCGCATTGATTAAAGGAGCGATAACGATGACATCATTGAATATTCGACGCTGGGTGCGTCCTATGTTGACCAGTGGGCTGCTGCTCATCGCGAGCCAGTTTGCCTGGGCCGATGCGGCCGCCGGCACCGACAACCCCTACGGGCTGCAAGCCTTGTGGGAGCAGGGAGATGTGGTGGCCAAAGCGACCCTGCTCATCCTCGTGCTCATGAGCGTGGGCAGCTGGTATGTGATCTTCACCAAGTTCTTCGAGCAATCCAAGATCGCCAAGTTCGCCCGGCACGCCCAAGAATCGTTTTGGAGCGCGGGCAGCGTGCGACAAGGAACGGATGCCCTCGATCAAGACAGTCCATTCCGGTTCATCGCTGAAAAAGGGCTCGAAGGCGCGAGCAAGCACGATGGGCTCTTGGGGGCCGTTGACTTCAACACTTGGGTGACCATGAGCATTCAGCGCGCGATCAGCAACGTCCAAAGCCGGATGCAAGATGGTCTCGCCCTACTGGCTACCGTGGGATCGACCGCGCCGTTTGTGGGTCTCTTTGGCACGGTTTGGGGCATCTACAACGCCCTGGTCAAGATCGGCATGACCGGTCAAGCCAGCATTGACAAGGTGGCGGGCCCGGTGGGCGAGTCACTCATCATGACCGCCATTGGCCTGGCTGTTGCCGTGCCCGCCGTGTTGGGCTACAACTGGTTGGTCCGTCGCAACAAATCCGTGATGGAGGACGTCAATGCCTTTGGCTCGGATTTGCACAGTGTTCTCTTGGCGAGCGCGCGTAAATAAGCCGGGAGAGCAAGATGGCAATTCAGATGGGTGGACAAGAAGAGGATGAGGCCATTGGCGCCATCAACACCACGCCCCTGGTGGACGTGATGCTGGTGCTGCTCATCATCTTCCTCATCACCATCCCGGTGGTCACCACCTCGGTCAAAGTGGAGTTGCCCAAAGAGCAAAACCAAATTCGTGAGACCAAGCCGGAGAATGTGATCATCTCGGTGGATGCCAATGGGAAGATCTTCCTCTACGACGCCGCCATCAAAAACACGGAGGATTTGCAGTCGCGCTTGAAGAGTTTTGCGGCCAAAGAGCCGCAGCCCGAAGTGCAAATCCGGGGCGATGGCCGGGCAGATTTTGAGGCGGTTGGACGCGTGATGTACGCGGTTCAGCGGGTGGGCATTACCAAGGTCGGTTTCATCACCGATCCTGCGCAGTAAAGGGGCGAACCATGGCCATGAATGTGGGAGGTCCGTCCTCCGCGAGTCAGGAGCCCGAAGTCATGCTCGACATCAACACCACGCCTTTGATTGATGTCATGCTGGTGCTCTTGATCATGCTCATCATCACCATTCCCGCGCAACTCCACAGCGTGAATTTGGACATGCCCGTGAGTGCGCCACCCACCAAGAAAGTCGATCCCGTGGTGATCAAAATCGAAGTCAAGGCCGACAGCACCGTGCTTTGGAATGGCAAAGCCGTGGGGAGCAAGGCTGATCTGGAAGCCCGTTTACAAGAGGCCAGTTTGCTACAACCCCAGCCGGAATTACACATTCGCTCCCACGCCAAAGCGAAGTATGAAGCGGTCGCGGCGGTGCTCGCTGGTGCGCAGCGCAAAGGATTGAACAAGCTCGGCATTGTGGGTACCGAGCAATTTGTCAACTGAATGTTCTTCAAGGGTTCTGTCAGGATCCTTTTATCCTTCCTCGTGAGAGGAAGGATTTTTTTTGGAATACGACGCATGCCTCTTCGTCACCTATCTGGCCTCACCGCTCGGTTATTGATCACCCTGTGCATCGCATGGGCACCAACAGGGGTTTCGGCCCAGCAGTCGATCCGCCCGGAAATCGGCAAAGCCTTGCAGGACATCCAAAACCTGCTCGCCAGCGATGCACAACAAGCGCTTCAAAAGGCACAGTCGCTCACCCAATCGGGCGAATTAAGGCCGTCTGAATCGCTCCTGCTGGATCGTCTGTGGGCCGTGGCGGCCATTCGCACCCAAAAACACGCCCTGGCGCTGGAGCGACTCGAAGCCCTCTTATCCCGAGCGGATATCAGCGCCGAAGATCGTCGGCAGTTTCTGGTGCTGGCCGTGCAAGTGTCTCAAGCCCTCAAGGCTTGGGACAAAGTCCAGCTGCATGCGCAAACTTACCAAAGCCTTGGTGGCGACGCTGCGGCCATACAACTCGCCTTGTTACAAGCCTTTGTCCAAACCGATCGCTATGACTTGCTGCAATCGTGGCGAAAACGAACCTACCCCGAGGGCATGCTGAAAGTGTCCTCTGAGGCTGAATTGCGGCTCTTGGCTTTGGGTGCACGTCGCGCCAAAGATTGGCCTGACTTGGTCCAGGCCATGCAAGCACTGGTGACGCGTTATCCCAAGCCGGAGTATTGGCTGGATCTGCTGAGTGTGTTGGAAAACCATCCTCGCTATCAGGCACGTTACAAACTCGATCTGGGTCGATTGATGCGCGTGCAAGGGGTTTTGGAGGACGAGGAAGACATTTTGGAAATGGCGCAGGCCGCCTACAAACTGGGGTTGCCCTTCGAGACCGTGGACATTCTGGAGCGCGCGGCGCGACAAGTGAAATTCTCGGCTGACGCGGCCCGTGCGTCCGATGAGTTGCTGCGCGCTGCCAAGGCCCGTGCGCAGGAAGATCTGAAAACCCTCAAGCCGCCGTTGCCCACGGATCCTCAGTCCAGTGCGCATTTGCAGTGGGCGCTGGTGCTCTTGAGCCAGGGGGAGTGGAATCTGGCAGCCGATTTTTTCGCCCGTGCACTGGCTTTGGGTGAGCTTCGTCGTCCCGATGAAGTTCGCTTGCATTACGGGGTAGCCCTTATTCAGGCGGGGCGTGTGGACGCCGCATTGCAATATTGGCAAAAAATGCCCGTCGAGGATGATTTCCTGCGCCTTTTGGCGGAGCTTTGGAAACTCAAACGTCCTTAAAGGGCACTCTGACGCATCCCCCCCCGATAAATGATTCAAAATGCAAGCGTTATGGCTGCAAGAGAATCCGATAAACGCAAGCTGCAAATGATCGACATCGCGCGAATGGCGGGCGTCTCAACGGCCACCGTTTCGCGTGCACTCAATGGCAGCCCACTGATCAATGCCCAAACGCGCCAGCGCGTCATGGAGCTCGCGCGCTCTCTCAACTACACCATCAACCAAAGCGCCAAAAGCCTACGCCAAGGGGTCAACCGAACCGTGGCGGTGGTGATTCCCTACGACCAGAAAATCAAACAGAACGTCAGCGATCCATTTTTTCTGGCCATTCTGGGCAGCTTGGCCGACGCCTTACCGAGCGTGATCATGAAATGCTCCTCTCGCGTGTGAGTGTGGATCGGCTCGATGACATTGGGGCCCTCTACGACACGGGGCGCGCCATGGGGCTGGTGGTCATTGGTCAGTGGGGGCATCACGACCAACTCAACGAGTTGGCCCGACGCGAAGTGCCTATGGTGGTTTGGGGCGCGCAGTTGCCGCGCCAACTGTATGCCACGGTGGGCAGCGATAACGTCAAGGGGGGCTTCTTGGCCACATCGCATCTCCTCCAACTGGGCCGAAGACGCATCGCTTTCATGGGTGACATTGCCATGCCCGAGGCGGCGCAGCGCCATGAGGGCTACACGCGCGCGCATGAAGCGCTGGGTGTGCCCGTGGACCCCCAACTGCACATTCCCTCGGCGTTCACGCCTGACTCCGCCCAAGCCGCCATGCGGGCCTTTCTTGACAAGTCCATCCCCTTCGATGCTTTGTTCGCCGCGAGTGACCTCATGGCCATCCATGCCATTGGGGTCATGACGCGTGCGGGCTTGTCCGTGCCGGATGATGTGAGTGTGGTGGGCTATGACGATGTGGATTTGGCGGCGCACAGCTTTCCGCCCCTCACGACCGTGCACCAGCCGATTGTGGAATTGGCCGGCTCGGCCTTGATTGACAGCCTGCTCAATCGTCTCGCGGGTCAAGCGCAAGAGTCTCAACTCCTGCCCACGACCCTCACGGTTCGCGCCTCAACGTCTGCAAAACCCGTCTAATCTAGGGTAATCCCTAGATTCTCAGTTTTTCCGCATTCATATAATAAGTGTACTGAATATATCCCTTCCCCCCTTCCAGCAGGAGAGCCCATGAGCGTCGAGACAAAAGAATTACCCGTCATCGTTGCAGGCGGTGGTATTGGTGGCTTGGCCGCCGCACTGGCCTTGAACCGTCAGGGTTTCGAAGTGGTCGTGCTGGAGCAAGCCCCCGAGTTGGGCGAGATTGGCGCGGGCATTCAATTGGGCCCTAACGCGTTTCACGCGTTTGATGCGCTGGGGGTGGGCCCGCAAGCGCGCGCCCGCGCGGTCTACACCGATTACATGGTCATGCACGACGCGGTGGACGAATACCAAGTCGGCAAGATCCCCACCGACGAAGCTTTTCGCCAGCGCTTTGGCAACCCCTACGCCGTGATTCACCGCGCCGATGTGCACCTCTCGCTCCTCGAAGGGGCAGAGGCCACCGGCAAGGTGCGCTTTCACACCAACACCCGCGTGGTGAACGTGGCGCAGGACGAGCACAGCGTGACGGTCACGGACCAAAACGGCCAGCGTTACCAGGGCGTGGCCCTCATTGGCGCGGACGGCGTGCGCTCGGTGGTGCGTGAGCAACTCGTGGGCGATCCTGCCCGCGTCACGGGCCATGTGGTCTACCGCGCCGTGGTCGACAAAAAAGATTTCCCCGTCGATCTGCAATGGAACGCGGCGAGCATTTGGGTCGGCCCCAACTGTCACCTCGTGCACTACCCCTTGCGCGGCGGTGAGCAGTACAACGTGGTGGTGACCTTCCACAGCCGTCAGCAAGAAGTCTGGGGCGTGACCGAGGGCAGCAAAGAGGAAGTGCAGAGCTACTTCCAAGGCATTTGCGCCAAAGCCCGTCAGCTCATCGATTTGCCCAAGAGCTGGAAGCGCTGGGCCACGGCCGATCGCGAGCCCATCGAGCGTTGGACATACGGGCGCATCACCTTGCTTGGCGACGCCGCGCACCCCACCACCCAATACATGGCCCAAGGCGCTTGTATGGCCATGGAAGACGCGGTCACCCTGGGCGAAGCCCTGCGTGTGCACAACCGCGATTGGACCCAAGCCCTCGACACCTATCAGCGCGCGCGCGTGGCACGCACCGGACGGATTGTGCTCTCGAGCCGCGAGATGGGCCGCATCTACCACGCCAAGGGCGTGGAGCGCCTCATCCGCAACGACCTCTGGCGGGGTCGCACGCCCGAGCGTTTTTACGACGCCATGGAGTGGCTCTATGGCTGGAACGTCAGCAATTGCCTCGACGCCGCGAAACACCACCAAGGAGCGCTCGTATGAACGAACTCGGCCGCCTCGAAGATCTCCCCCAGGAGTACCGCGACGCGCTTACCGCGCGCAACCTCGTGCCCTTGTGGCCGAGCCTGCGCGGGGTGTTGCCGCCCAAAATCCCCACGCGTCAAACGCGTGCGACGTGCTGGGCCTACAAGGACATCCGCCCCTTGCTGCTGCAAGCGGGCGAGCTCACCCCCATCGAGAAAGCCGAGCGCCGCGTGTTGGTGCTGGCCAACCCCGGGCATGGCTTGGAGAAAATGCAAGCCAGCGCCGCGATGTACCTGGGCATGCAGCTGCTCATGCCCGGGGAGTGGGCCCCATCGCACCGCCACACCCCCAATGCCGTGCGCATGGTGGTTGAAGGCGAAGGCGCTTACACCACGGTTGAAGGCGAGAAGTGCCCGATGGCGCGCGGCGACTTGATCCTCACCCCTACCGGACTTTGGCACGAACACGGCCACGACGGCGACAAGCCCGTGGTCTGGCTCGATGTGCTCGACCTGCCGGTGGTGTATTACCTCGAAGCGTCCTATCACATCGATGGCCAGCGCCAAACGGTCAAGCCCAGCGTGGGCGAGCGCAGCCATGTGCGCAGCGGCATCACCCCCACGCCTTTGTTCAACCGTCGCCACAGCGCTTACCCCTTGCTGCGCTATGCGTGGAAAGACACCCGCGCCGCGCTGTGTGAGTTGGCCGACAACGAGAGCGATCTCGAAGCCGTGCAAATCACCTACACCAACCCCGAGACGGGGGACGACGCGCAAAACATTCTGGGCTACTACGCCTTGCTGCTGCGTCCGGGGCAAAGCCTGCGCTTGCCCGCGCGCTCGCCCGCGTGCGTGTTTCACATGATCGAAGGCCAAGCATCGGTGGCCACCGACGCCCAGAGCTTTAGCTTGGAGGAAGCCGATACCTGCTGCATCCCAGGCTACACCGCCGTGACCTTGAAGAACTTGCAAAAGGATCAGCCCAGCTTTGTCTTCATGGCCGACGAATCTCCCCTACACCGCAAACTCGGTGTCTATGAAGACCGGGGCTAAAACCCGGCGTCACTCCCCCAACCCCATCCGCACACCATGACCACCTACCTCTGGAATCCCCCGCCCGTGGCCGCCTTGCCCGTCCGCGGCGAAAGCGCCCTCTTGCCCGTGCAACGCCTCTTTTTTGTGGGGCGCAACTACCATGCGCACGCCGTGGAAATGGGCAAGCCCGTCGACAAATCGGTCGAGCGCCCCTTCTACTTCACCAAATCCATCCAAACCCTGACCCGCTCAGGCGCAACCACACCCTATCCCGCGCAAACCCAAAACTACCACTTCGAAATGGAGCTGGTGGTGGCCATTGGCAAAGCCGGGTTTCAAATTCCCGCGCAGCAGGCCCACGAGTACATCTATGGCTATGCCGCAGGTCTTGACATGACGCGCCGCGATTTGCAGCTCGTCGCGCGTGACAAAGGCCGCCCCTGGGATTTGGGCAAAGACGTGGAGCACTCGTCCGTGTGCAGCGAGATCGTGCCCATGCCCGGCGTGGTGATTGAGCAGGGGGAAATCGCCCTGCAAGTCAACGGCACGGTGCAGCAGCACAGCGATGTCAACAAACTCATCTGGAACATTCGCGAGATCATTGCCGACCTCTCCTTGTTCTACCACCTGGTACCCGGCGACTTGATCTACACCGGAACCCCCGAAGGGGTGGGCGCCGTCAAGCCCGGCGACCACATCACCGGCCAAGTTGCCGGTGTGGGCGAGGTGAGCCTACACGTGGGCCAACCGGCCTGAGCACCCCCATTGACTTTCAACCCATCCCAAGAAAGACCATGAATACTATTCGCACCCTCGCACGCGTGGGCTTTGCGGCCAGCTTGTTGGCCGCAGCGACCGTCTACGCCCAATCCGCCCCCTTTCCCAACAAACCCGTGACCATCACCACCGCCTTTGCCGCGGGCAGTGGTCCGGACGCTGTCTTGCGCCAAGTCTCCGACAAGCTCTCCAAACTCTGGGGGCAGTCCGTGATGGTCAACAACAAACCCGGTGGGGGTGGTTTCATCGCCATCGAATCGGTGGTGCGCGCCCAGCCCGACGGCTACAACCTGTTGCAGCTCGACAGCGAGCACCTCGCCGCCTTGCCGCACCTCTACAAGTCCAAAGGCTTTGTCACGCTGCAGAGCTTTGATCCGGTGGCCATCTTGTTTCGCACGCCCTTTTTCGTATCGGTCTCGAGCGACTCCAAGTGGCAAAACATGAAAGACTTGCTCGCGGCGGCCAAGAGCCAGCCGGGCAAAGTGAATTTTGGTTCCTGGGGCATTGGCAGTCCGGGGCACTTGGGGGGTGAGGAAATCGAATTGCTCACCAATGTCGAGATGAACCACATCGCCTTCCGCGAGGTCTCGCAGCTCTACACCCAGGTTGGCAATGGCGACGTGCAGTGGGCCTTTGGCACCATTCCTTCCACCCAAGGCGTCTACAAAGCCGGCAAGCTGCGCTACATCGCCATTGCGGCAGCCAAGCGCGTGCCCCAAATGCCCGATGTGCCCACGGTGGCCGAATCCGGTGGACCGGCACTGGAGGTGAACTCCTTTGTCGTGCTCGTTGCGCCCAAGGGCATCGCCCCTGAAGTGCGGGACCGCATTCACGCCGATGTGCAAAAAGTGTTGGCCGACCCCGACATCAAGGCGCGCTACAACACCTTTGCGTTTGAAGCCTTGAACTGGTCGCCAGCCGAGATCGTGCGCCAAGCCGAACTCAAAGGACGCACCTACGGCAAGCTGGTGCAGCGCAAGAACATTTCGCTGGAATAAAACCCGGCCCGGGGGCCTGCCCCCGGGGAGCGGTCTGAATTAGCCGAGCAAGGCCTCGGCAAATTCATCGGCGCGGAAGGTCTCGAGGTCTTCCAGCGCTTCGCCCACACCGATGAAGTAAACCGGCACAGGCCCCTGCGCGCGGGCTTGACCCCACAGGGCGATGGCGGCGAGCACGCCGCCTTTGGCGGTGCCGTCGAGTTTGGTGACGATGAGGCCCGTGAGTTGCAGCGCCTCGTCAAAGGCTTTGACTTGCGCGAGGGCGTTTTGCCCGGTGTTGCCATCGATCACCAGCAGCACCTCATGCGGGGCGCTGGCATCGGCCTTTTGCACCACGCGCTTGATTTTGCGCAGCTCCTCCATGAGGTGGAGTTGGGTGGGTAAACGCCCGGCGGTGTCCACCAGCACCACGTCTTTGCCCCGCGCGCGACCGGCGCTCACCGCGTCATAGCTCACGGCGGCGGGATCACCATCGGCTTGGCTCACGATATCGACTTGGTTGCGGTCGGCCCAAACGCCCAGCTGCTCCTTGGCCGCAGCGCGAAAGGTATCGGCTGCGGCGAGCAAGACGCTCGCGCCGCTGTCGCACAAGTGGCGCGTGAGTTTGCCAATCGTCGTCGTCTTGCCCGCCCCATTGACCACGGCGACCATCAACACCGTGGGCTGGTGCTCGCCAATGACCAGCGGTTTTTCCAGCGGGCGCAACAAATCGGCCAGGCTCGCGCGCAGCAGGGCTTTGACTTCGCTGGGCTGCGTGGCCTTGTGCTCGCGCACGCGGCGGCGCAAATCCGTGAGCACGTGTTCGGTGGCGGCCACGCCCGCATCGGCCATGAGCAGCGCGGCTTCGAGCTCCTCGTACAGGTCGTCGTCAATGCGGGTGCCCGTGAGCACGCTGGCCAAGCCCTGGCCGGTGCGACGCAGGCCTTGGGAGAGGCGGGCCATCCAGCCGCTGCGCGGTTTGTCTTGGGTCGTGGCCACAGTGCTCGCCGCTGGCGCGGCAGCGGCAGCGGCGGGCGCATCGGGAGCGGGTGATTTTTTCTTGAAAAAACTGAACATGCGAGGGTTTCTAGAATCAACACATTCTATGAAAACCGCGCCCCGTCCTCGTCCTGCCCGTCCCCCCGGTGAAATCCGCATCATTGGGGGCCTGTGGCGGCGCACCCGCTTGCCCGTGCCCGACCGTCCGGGCCTGCGCCCCACGCCCGATCGGGTGCGCGAGACGCTCTTTAATTGGCTCGGCGGCGATTTGCAGGGCTGGCGCTGTGCAGACGTTTTCGCCGGCACCGGTGCCCTGGGTCTGGAGGCGGCCTCACGGGGCGCAGCGCCCGTGCAATGGTGCGAACAGGACCGCGAGCTCGCGCGCGGCATCACCCAGCACCTCACGCGTCTGCAGGCACGCGAGGCGCAGGTGCATGTGGGCGATGGCCTGCGCTGGTTGCAAGGCCAAGCCGGGGCCAGCTGGGATCTGCTGCTGCTCGACCCGCCCTTTGACTCGGCGCTTTTTGAGCCCGCGCTTGCCGCGGCCCGAGCGGCCGTGGCCGACGCGGGATGGTGTTATCTGGAGGCGCCGCGCGCCTGGTCGAGCGAGGAATTGGCCGCGCGCGGTTGGCGCCTGCACCGCCACCTGCGCGCGGGCCAGGTATTCGCCCATTTGCTGGCGGCGGCATAATGGCCGCAGAGGAGAAACCCATGGCCGTCATCGCTGTTTACCCCGGCACGTTCGACCCCATCACCCGCGGGCATGAAGACATACTGCGCCGCGCGGCCCGGCTTTTTGACCAGGTGGTGCTGGGTGTGGCCGTGGCCCACCACAAGAAAACCCTCTTTAGCCTCGAAGAGCGCATGGCCATGGCGCGCGAAGTGCTCAGCGACTTGCCCAACCTGCGCGTGGCCCCCTTCGAGGGCCTCACGCGCGATTTCGTGCGGGCGCAAGGCGGGCGCGTCATGGTGCGCGGCGTGCGCAGCGTGACCGATTTCGATTACGAAACCCAACTCGCCACGCTCAACCGCGAGCTCATGCCCGAAGTGGACACGGTCTTCCTCACCCCCAGCCCCGAAGTGCAGGCCATCTCCAGCACCTTGGTGCGCGAGATCACCCAGCTGGGTGGCCCGGGCGATGGCGAGCGCTTGGTGGCCCCGGCTGTCTACGCCCAGCTCATGGCGAAAAGGGCCCAGCGCCAACAGGGCTGAGCCTTGGGCAGGATAATGGCGTTTTGCCACCGGAGTTCCCCTCATGGCCTTGATGATCACCCACGAATGCATCAACTGCGATGTGTGTGAGCCCGAGTGCCCCAACGAAGCCATCTTCTTGGGCGAGGAAATCTACCAAATCGATCCCGACAAATGCACCGAATGCATGGGGCACTTTGACGAGCCCCAGTGCGTGCAGGTTTGTCCCGTGGCGTGCATTCCCATCAACCCTGAGCGGGTGGAGAGCCGCGAGCAGCTCTGGGACAAATACCGCCGCCTGCAGTTGGCTCAGGGGCGTGCGGCCGAAGCCGACCCCTTGGGCGACGGCGCTGGCCGTGCCGTGAAGTAAGGGCTGGGCTCGGCGCGCCGACGACGCATGCGCGGCGCACCAATCACTTGGTCGGGCGCGACCGTGCGGCGCGAATCGCTGCGCTGCCCCCGCAGACAACGCGGCTGACTCGCCGCCTCCCCTTTGCAATGCAGCGCCACCCACGTGGCGGGTTCGGTGAGAGTGGGGGTGGCGGCTTGAACCAGGGCCACGAAGGCCATACCCGAGCCCACGCCGCCGAGCCAGCGCCAGGGCAGGCGCTTGACGAGAGGCTCTTTTTTCGGGCGTGACCCGCGCGGGCGCACGGGCGCGATCAGACGCCCCTCAGGGCGTTGGGTCCGGCTTGGATGGGGCAGGGGGGGCGTCGGTGCTGGCAGTGTCATGGCGTTCTCCTGAAGGAGGCGCCATCGGTTTGCGCGGAGGCTTGGGGCGAGGCGCCTGGGTGGTATGGATGATTTGCGTGGCCTTGCTCATCTCGCCGGCAATCAGCAGATGGAGCGCACCCAGGCTTCGGTCCAGACATTTCTCCAGGGCCTCGCGTTGGTCTGCGGGCGGTTTGCGCAGCACCCAGTTGGCAACTTCCGACTTCACACCAGGGTGGCCAATCCCCAGTCGCAAGCGCCAATAACGATCCGATCCGAGCTTGGCATGCAGGTCACGCAGACCATTGTGGCCAGCATGCCCGCCGCCATGTTTGAGTTTGGCTTCCCCAGGCGGTAAGTCCAACTCATCATGCACCACCAGAATTTCCTCGGGGGCAATTTTGAAAAAGCGCGCGAGCGGCGCCACCGATTCACCCGAGAGGTTCATATACGTTTGCGGCTGCAGCAACCACAGCGGACGCCCCGCCACTTGCGTGCGCGCGAGCAAACCTTTGTAGGCGCGCTCGGGCTGCAAACTCACCTTCAACGCCCGCGCGGCTGCGTCAATCCACCAAAAACCCACGTTGTGCCGTGTGTCCTCGTATTCCGTACCTGGGTTGCCCAGGCCAACTAGCAACTTGATCATGGTGCCATTATCCCGGTCTTGCCCATGAAAAAAGCCCGCACAAGGCGGGCTTTTGGGGCAAACCCAGAGGGGTTTACTTCTTGGCGGCGTCAGCAGCGGGAGCGGCGTCGGCCGCAGGGGCCTCTTCCTTGGTGGCCACCACCGAGACGAGCACGGGGTTGGGCTTGCCATGGGTGACGGCGCTCACGCCAGCGGGCAGCGTGATGTCGTTGAGGTGCAGCGACTGGCCCTTGGTGAGCTTGCTCAAGTCCACCGAGATGAACTCGGGCAGGTCCTTGGGCAGGCAGGCAATGTCGAGCTCGGTGAGCACGTGGTTGACCAAACACTGGTCGAGCTTGACCGCAGGCGAGTTCTCTTCGCCGCTGTAGTGGATCGGCACTTTCTTGTGCATCTTGGTGTTGGCGTCCACGCGCTGGAAATCGATGTGCAGCACGAGTTGCTTGAACGGGTGGTATTGCACGTCGCGCAACAACACCTGGCTGTTTTGCCCATTGAGTTCCATGTCCAAGATGGACGAGTGGAACACTTCCTTTTTCAGGGCGTGCCAGAGGGCGTTGTGGTCGAGTTCGATGAGCTGAGGCTCACCTTTTCCACCGTAGACGATGCCGGGCGTGCGGCCCGTGATGCGCAGGCGGCGGCTCGCACCCGTACCCTGCTTCTGGCGCTCAAAAGCGACAAATTTCATGGTTTTTCTCCATCAAGAAGTCCACCGCGACCAGTGTGACTTCGGTTTTTAAAAAGGCTGCGTGAGCAGCCCACACGTTTGCTCTCGCGCGCAATACCCTCAGAAGAGTTGGTCTTGCTCGGAGAACAGGCTCATCACCGATTCCCCGTTGGCAATGCGCTGAATGGTTTCGGCAATCAGCGGCGCCACGGAGAGTTGGCGAATTTTTTGACAGCCCTGGGCTTCGGGGCTCAGGGGAATGGTGTTGGTGATCACGATCTCGTCAAGGGCCGCGCCCTTGGAGATGCGCTCAATGGCGGGGCCCGAGAAAATCGGGTGCGTGCAATACGCGTAAACCTTCTTGGCGCCACGGTCCTTGAGCACTTCGGCGGCTTTGACCAAGGTGCCTGCGGTGTCGATCATGTCGTCCATGATCACGCAGTTGCGGCCTTCGATGTCACCGATGACGTGCATCACCTCAGACACATTGGCGCGCGGACGGCGCTTGTCAATGATCGCCAAATCGCACCCCAGCTGCTTGGCCAGCGCACGCGCGCGCACCACACCGCCCACATCGGGGGAGACGACCATCAAGTCGTCGTAGTTTTGCTGGCGCAAGTCGCCCAGCAAAACAGGCGAGGCGTAGATGTTGTCGACCGGGATATCGAAAAAGCCCTGAATCTGGTCCGCATGCAAGTCCATGGTGAGCACGCGCGCCACGCCCACGGTTTGCAACAAGTTGGCCACCACCTTGGCCGAGATCGGCACGCGCGAAGAGCGTGGGCGGCGGTCCTGGCGGGCATAGCCAAAATAAGGAATGACGGCACTGATGCGCTCTGCGGAGGCACGCTTGAGCGCGTCCACCATGATCAAGAGCTCCATCAGGTTTTCGTTGGTGGGGGCACAGGTGGACTGGATCACAAATACGTCGCGCGCACGCACGTTTTGGTTGATCTCGACCGTCACCTCGCCATCGGAGAAACGCCCCACGCTGGCCGCGCCAAGCTCGGTGCCCAAATGTTGGCAAATTTCGGCCGCCATCGCAGGATTAGCGTTGCCGGTGAAAACCACGAAATCAGAGCTGGGGGTGTTGGCGATGGTGGACATGATGACTTGCTGTGCGAACCATAATGACGGGGCGACCGCGTCATCTGCCTTTGAAACTTTGGCAGGGGAGGAAGGACTCGAACCCTCGCATGCCGGAATCAAAATCCGGTGCCTTAACCAACTTGGCGACTCCCCTACACCGGTGGATGGCTTACGCCACCGACCGTGAACCGGTGTTTGACCTCGCACTCCAGGGGTGCTCAGTCATGATGCTGCAAAGCCTGCTGGTCCAGGGGCTTGGGGGCGGCTCGATGGCCACGCCGTCAGGCACCTGCGCAAAGACCGCCGTACCAGAGCCACTCATGCGTCCCCGTAAACCGCGTTGTTCAAGCCAGGCCAGAACTGCGCCAATTTCCGGACACAAAGCCTGCGCCACGGCCTGCAGATCGTTGTGGCCAAAGGCCAAACCTTCACGCGCTGCAGCAAAGACCGACATTGTAACAGGTTTGGTATCTCGGGTCAGCCCCGGATCCCGAAAAATCCGCGCGGTCTCCAGTCCAACGCCGGGCTGAATCACCAAGAGCCGCGCCGGTGGCAGGGCGAGGGGCGTGACCTGCTCACCAATGCCCTCCACCCAGGCGTTGTGGCCATGCAGAAAAAAAGGCACATCGGCCCCCAGCGCCAAGCCCAGCGGCAGCAAGCGCGCCAGTGGCCAGTTGAGCTCCCACAGGGCGTTGAGCGCCAGCAGGGTACTGGCCGCATCCGAAGAACCGCCGCCCAGACCGGCTTGGGTGGGAATGCGTTTGCGCAGGGTAATGTCCACCCCCCAAGGGGTGGCGCTGGCGGCTTGGAGGGCTTGCGCCGCACGCCAGACCAAGTCCTGGGCGGGCAGAGCGGCGCCCACATCGTGGCGATGGATCTGGCCGTCCTCGCGCCGCACAAAATCGAGCTCGTCACACCAGTCAATCAAGGCAAAGGCCGACTGCAACAGGTGGTAGCCGTCGGGGCGTCGCCCCACCACATGCAAAAAAAGGTTCACTTTGGCGGGTGCCAACACCCCATCGAGCCTCATGGCGTGTCCTCCAGCACCACTCGCAACTCCGCGCGCGGCAGGGGTTGTTGGCGCAACCAGAACAGGCGTGTGGGCGACTCGCGTCTGAGGAGCCAGCCATCAACCACCGGCTCACCCCCATTGAGGGCGTCGAGCAATTCGGCCACGGGCAGGGCCGCGCCGCTCAGGCGCTGGGTCAAATCTGCGAGCGAGCGCAGCACATAGCGCTTGCCTTCGTAGTCCAGCGTCACCCGCTCGGGCTGCCATTTCACCAACGCCAATTGGTTCCCCCAGGGGGTAGTGAGTGCCAACTCGCCAGCTTCGCCCGTACCTTTCAAGGTGAAGCCCGCGTGGTATTGGGTGGGCGGGTCGGTGAGCACGGTCAGCCCCAAGCGACCTTGCCAGACTTTGGCGGCGTTAGCCGAGGAAGCAGATGAGCTCGGTGCGCTCGCGGCGGGCGCCGCAGCGGGGGACGCCGCGGCCCCAGAGGCCGCAGGGCTCGGGGGTGCGACCGCCCCAGTCGACGGGGGCGGGCTAGCTGAAGTGGCTGGGGGGGCACCCGGTGGGGTGGTGC
>VEQC01000233.1 GCA_018883455.1 Limnohabitans sp.
GTGCAGCGCCCGCCATGAACGATTTGGCCGCCGGTGGCATCGAGCTCGTCACCTGCTCGCTGCCCGAAGCGCGGGCCCTCATCGACGCCGGCAAGGCCCGTCCGCTGGCCATCATGTCGCCCCGTCCCTCCGGGCTCTACCCCAACGTGCCCACCCTCAAAGCCGCCACCGGTAGCGATTGGGCCATTGGCGCTTGGCGCGGATTGGCTGCCCCCAAAGGCCTGCCGCCCGATGTCGCGGCCAAACTTACCGCCGCCTTCAAGAAAATCTATGACAGCCAAGAATTCCAAGGCTTCATGGCCCAGCGCGGCTTTGGCACCATCTATGCCGACGCCAAGGGCTTTGAGCAGTTCATGGAGAAGGGCGACGCCGACATGGGACGCGTCATGAAGTCCCTTGGCTTAGCCAAGTAAGCGCGTCCGCACGCCCCTTTTGGCATGAAAGTCAATGACGCCATCAGCGGCGTGCTGCTGCTGATCTTGTCGCTCGCCGTCCTCTGGAATGTGTCGAGCTTTCCCACCATACCCGGACAAAACGTCGGGCCGGCCGCCTTCCCCGGCCTGCTCGCCGCGTTGCTCCTGGTGTGCTCCCTCATCCTCATCGTGCGCGGCCTGCGCGAGCGCGGCGTTCAACCCTGGGTGGTGTTGGGCAGCTGGATGACCTCACCCTGGCACCGTCGTAACTTCTTCGTCACGCTCGGTTGCCTGCTGTTCTACATCTTCGCCTCCAACGACCTGGGTTTCATTCCCTGCGCCATCATCGTGCTCGCGGCCATGTTCTGGGCGCTCGATGTGCGGCCCGTGCTCATCTTGCCCGTGGCGGTGGGCATGACCCTGCTCGTGCATTTGATCTTCTACAAGGGCCTGCGCGTGCCCTTGCCCTGGGGCATCTTGTTGCCCTGGCAATGGTGAGGACACCGCCATGACCTGGGCCATCTTCATGCAAGCCCTGGGGTTGGTGCTCGACCCCTACGTGCTGCTCGTCATTTTCTGCTCGGCCATTTTTGGCCTCTTTGTGGGGTGCATTCCTGGCCTCACCGCCACCATGGCCACGGCCTTGCTCGTGCCCATCACCTTCTTCATGCCCCCGGTGCCCGCAGTGGCTGCCATCGTCACCGCCACGGCCATGGCCATCTTCTCGGGCGACATACCGGGTGCCTTGTTGCGCATACCCGGCACCCCGGCCTCGGCGGCGTACACCGATGAAGCCTATCGCATGACCCTCAAAGGTCAGGCCGAGATCGCCTTGGGCGCGGGCCTGATCTTCTCCGCCATCGGCGGGCTCTTTGGCACCGTGGTGATGATTCTGTTCTCGCCCGCCTTGGCCGAAGTGGCCCTCAAGTTCTCCTCCTTCGAGTACTTCTGGCTCGTCGTGCTGGGCTTGGCGGGTGCGGTCTTCATTGGCAACGCGAGTGTGCTCAAAGCCTCCGTCGCCCTTCTTCTGGGCTTGCTCATCGCCTGCATTGGCCTGGAGAACCCCGCAGGACACCCGCGCTTTACCTTTGGCCTCAACCAGCTCATGAGCGGCGTGGAGCTCATACCCATGATGGTGGGCATGTTTGCGGTCTCCGAGCTGCTGCGCTACATCACCAACACCGATCCCGCCCCCATCATCGCCACCGAGCGCGTGGGCAATATTTTCAAAGGCATGGGCCATTTGCTGATGAAGTACCGCTGGCCCCTCGTGCGCGGCAGTGCGCTCGGCACGGTCATTGGCATTCAGCCGGGGTCGGGGGCCGACATGGCGTCTTGGATGAGCTACGCCATGAGCAAGAAATTCTCCAAAGAACCCGAAAAATTCGGCACCGGCCACGTCGAGGGCATTGTCGAGTCGGGCGCAGCCAACAATTCCTCGCTTGCGGGGGCCTGGATTCCGGCCATCGTCTTTGGCATACCGGGCGATTCCATCACCGCCATTGCCATTGGCGTGCTCTACCTCAAGAACATGAACCCGGGGCCCATGATCTTCGTGAACAACCCGGAGAACATCTACGCCATCTTCCTGGTCTTCATCTTGGCCAACCTCTTGATGGTGCCCCTGGGCTGGCTCACCGTGCGCATCGCCACCAAAATCCTGCGGGTGCAGCGCAATTTGCTCATGCCCTCCATCCTGCTCTTTTGCATCGTGGGCTCGTTTGCCATCAACAACTCGGTTTGGGGCGTGGTGCTCATCCTCTTCTTTGGCGTGCTTGCCTTCTTCTTGGAGGAGAACGGTTTTCCGGTGGCGCCCGCCATCCTGGGCGTGGTCTTGGGCACGATGATGGAGGAGAACTTCGTCACCTCGCTCATCAAGAGCGATGGCGACCCCGGTGTGTTCTTCACCCGACCCATTGCCATGTGGCTGGCCGGCTTCACGATCCTGATTTTGTTCTGGCCGGTGCTGACGTGGCTGTGGCGTAAGTGGCGAGGTGTGCCGGCGGTGTGAGCCATTCGCGCGCCACACGCACGACCTCACCCACCACCACCACGCTGGGGCTTTGCAAGCCCTCGGCGGCCACCGTGGCGCACAGTGCGCCGAGCGTGGTGAGTGCCTCGCGCTGGGCGGGCAGGGTGGCGTTTTGCACCACCGCCACCGGGGTGTCGTCGGCCAATCCTGTCCGCAAGCCCGCCACAATGCCCTCCAAACCCTGCATGCCCATGTAAATCACGAGCGTGAGCCGCGCCTCGCTCGCCATGCGCGCCACCGCGGCCCAATCCGGCCCGCCCGCGCCCGTTTGGGCGTGACCGGTGAGAAACACCACGCCTTGCGCATGGTCGCGATGGGTGAGCGGGGCCTCTAAGCTCGTGAGCCCCGCCAAGCCCGAAGTGATGCCATTGACGATCTCCACCGCAATGCCTTGCGCGCGCAGCGTCTCCACCTCTTCACCACCTCGGCCAAAAATGAACGGGTCGCCCCCCTTGAGCCGCACCACGCGCTCGCCTGCGCGAGCCTCCGCCACCATCAGGCGTTCAATGAATTCCTGCGGCGTCGAGCGACAGCCCCCGCGCTTGCCCACCCGCACCACACGGGCCGTGGGCGCGGCGTGCGCGAGCACAGCGTCATTGACCAAATCGTCCACCAGCAGCACCGTGGCCTCGGCAATCGCACGCACCGCTTTGAGCGTGAGCAATTCCGGGTCCCCCGGACCCGCGCCCACCAAACTCACTTTGCCTGTGCTGATATGCGTCATGCGACCATGTTACGGCAATCGTTAGATGATTCCGTTATATGCATATACCCATCCCACCCCCATCCGCTGGTCCAAGCCGCCCGCAGCCCCACACGCCCGCCTAGGCCTCCCCGCGCCCCGCAAAGCCCCGCGTGCCACAATCCCCCGCCATGAGGGTCTTGGGCATTGAATCTTCTTGTGACGAAACCGGCGTCGCCTTGGTCGAATGGGAGGGCGGGGCCCCCCCGCGCCTGCGCGCCCATGCCCTGCACACCCAAGTCGCCATGCATGCCGATTACGGCGGCGTGGTGCCCGAACTCGCCAGCCGCGATCACATCCGCCGCGTCATCCCCCTGGCCCAGCAAGTCCTCAGCCAAGCCGGCCAGAACTTGAGCGGCCTGGACGCCGTGGCCTACACCCGCG
>VEQC01000042.1 GCA_018883455.1 Limnohabitans sp.
CTTGTAGCCGTGCCGATGGGCCCAGCGCGCCGCCAGCAGACACGCGTAAATGCCGGGGGAGCGGTTTTTGTAATCCCAGTTCCATTGACAGAAGCTGCCATAGACTTGCTCGCGCTCGGGCAACAGAATGGACACATCGGTGAGCACCAGATCACCATCGGGCGCGTGCACACGGATGATCAACACCTCCAGCTCCCGCACGTAATCCACAAAGCCCAAGATTTCCTTGTCATGGATCTCATAGGCTTCAAAGTGCTCTTGGCCCATGGCAAACACGTCGTCCACGGTGAGCGTGTGCCCCGCCACCACCTCCTCGCTCACCGCAAAGTGGCGAAATGCTTTATCGAGTTTGTGGAACTTATGCTGTCGCAACTCATCGGTCCAAAAGCCGGGGTCATTCACACCCACCAAGCCATAGTGATCGGAGATGGGCACGCCATACGGACTCTCGGGCGGAATGGCGTACACGATGAACGGCTTGCGCGCCATCTCCAACATGCGAGGTGTGACATCGATATAGGGGCACAAGGCATCCCAGCGGCTCGTGAAGTAGGGAATGGCTTCGTGGAAACTCTCCACACAAAGGTTCTGGGCGGTCCAACTTTGGTGGCCCAGAAAGTGCACGTCATCACTGCTCATCGGTGGGCTTTCTTTTTCGGGGAGGGCGGCACAAGGGGCTTCAATTCAAAGTAATCTGAATCGGCGGCAAAGTTGGTGTGCAAAAACCCCGGCTCCGTGGCTTGCACCGCTTGGAGCCTGGCGGTCATGCGGGCCAAATGGGCGCTGGCCTCGCTCAGCGGATCGCTAAGCTGGCGCTGGTACTCCGGCATGAGGGGACAGGCTTGATCGAAGTGAAAAACTTCCGCTTGCGGGTCGTAGGTGAGGGGGTACAGCTCACACCCCAGTGGTTTTTGTGCCCCCAAGGTGCACCCCTGGGGGCCGAGGTGTTCACACTGCGTCACCATGCAAACCGAACCCAGGGTTTGCTTTTCGGATTCGAGTAGCACCACCTCCAGCGGTGGGTAGCCCGGTTCAATATGACAACAAGACCGACAGACAGCACAGTGTTCAAACAGCACAAAACACCCCAACGGCCCTTCAATGGAATTGATGTTTCCAGGCGGTGAAGGCACAGCCTTCAATCAGTATTGCTCTAGATTGCCGGAATTCTAAGGGATATTCGTACGGGGTGCGCCGTATATTTTGAGGCCTCTGACCGACCGGCTTGGGGGAGGGGGCGGTCACTGCGCAGGCCAATCGCTTACATTGCCCACATGAGTGAAGATCTACAGCCGCTGCCCACCATTGCCCTTGGGCGCTACCGGCATTACAAGGGCGGACGCTACGAGGTGTTGGGCGTGGTGCGCCACAGCGAATCCTTGGAGCCCATGGTGCTCTACCGGCCCCTGGACAAAGCGGTGGGCATGTGGGTGCGACCCTACGCCATGTTTCTGGAGACGGTGGTGCACGATGGCCGCACCCAGTTGCGTTTCACGCCAGAGTCATCCCCGGACGCCTAAGGATCATTGGGCACCCAGGGGGGCGGGGCTCTCCTTTGGCCATCCGCGTGGCGGGGATGCCGCCCTCATCCCCGGAACATGAAATACACCGCGCCCAACAAACACAAGCCCGCCCAGAGGTAGTCGAGCTTCAAGGGCTCGTCCATGTAGAGCACGGCGAAGGGAATGAACACGCCCAGGGTGATGACTTCCTGCGCAATCTTGAGTTGCCCGAGTGAGAAGTGCTCAAAGCCAATCCGATTGGCCGGCACTTGCAGGGTGTACTCAAAGAGGGCGATGAACCAACTCACCAAGACCGCCATCCACCAAGGCGCGCTCGCCAGGTTCTTGAGGTGGGCATACCAGGCGAAGGTCATGAAGACATTGGAGGCAATGAGCAGGCCCAGAAAAGCAAGGGGCCCGGGAATTTGATTTAGGGTCAGCATGTAGGCATATTAGCAAGCCAAGCTTGGTGCCCACTCACCCTGCAACTCGGCTGCTCGTGCGAGCGGGCCTTCCGTGTTGGAAGCGCATGAAAGAAGGTGAGGGCGCTTCAAAATGCGTGGCACGTTGGCCTCGATTTGGGTAGCCCCGTGCAAGACGCCTCATGCATCTCCAGCTCTAGCCCCCCACCCACCCTCAATCGAGCTTCGCCCCCGAGGCCTGGATGACGGGGGTCCAGCGCTGGATTTCGGCGCCCACAAAGGCGGTGAAATCGTCAGGGCCGCGATCGAGCACGGCGCTGCCGGTGGCGCTGAATTTTTGGCGCACGTCTTCCTTGGCGAGCGTCTCGCGCAGGGCTTGGGAGACGCGCATCACGATGTCACGCGGCATGCCCGCGGGCCCCACGATGCCTTGCCAGCCAGAGGCCTCCAAGCCGGGAAAGCCGGCTTCGCGGGCGGTGGGCACTTGGGGCAGGGCGGCCATGCGCTGGGCTTCGGTCACATAAAGCGCGCGCAAGCGCCCGCCTTGAATTTGGGGTTGCAGCACGGTGGCGACATCGACCAACAAATGCGTTTGGCCCCCAATGAGGTCTTGCACGGCGGGGGCCGAGCCTTTGTAGGGAATGTGCACGAGCTTGGTGCCCGCCACGTGGTTGAGCAACTCGCCATTGAGGTGGGTGATGGAGCCCGCGCCGCCGGAGGCGTAGTTGGCGGTTTGCGAATTCGCCTTGGCCCAGGCCACGAACTCGGTGAGGGTTTTGGCGGGATGGTTGGCCGGCACTGCGGCAATGAAGCCTGAGCCGGAGGTTTGATGGATGTAGGTGAAATCCTTCTGTGGATCGTAGGGGCGTTTGGCCATCATGCTGGGCGCGAGCACGAAGGGGCCGATGTTGGCCACGAGCAAGGTGTAGCCATCGGGCGCGGCGCGCGTGAGTTCAGCTGCCGCGAGTACGCCACCCGCTCCGGGCTTGTATTCAATGACCACCGATTGCCCCAGCGCTTGCTGCAAGCCCGGCTGCAGGTTGCGCGCCACCGCGTCAATGCCGCCCCCAGGGGGAAAGCCCACGATCAGCTTGATGGGCTTGTTGGGCCAGGCTTGCGCATGCAACTGGGGCGAAGCACAGGCCAAGGCCAAACTTCCCAAGGCCATGAGGGCCAGGCGACGTGGGGTTTTGCGCGGTGGAGGGGAATTCTTGTTCATGCGAGCCAATTCCTTGACAATGAGGGTTGACGAATGCGGTTCATATTACGATCATTTCTGTATTCGTCAAACCTGAGTTGTCACCTAGGATCGTTCGCATGAAGTTGCCCGTGTTTTTGGCCGCCCTTGGCTGGCTGTGTTTGCACATCACTCCCGCCAGCGCGGATTCGCGTTACCCCACGGTCAAGGTGAGCGACTTGCCGCAAGCCATCTTGGCGCTCTACAAGCGCGAGGAGCCCAACTTCACCGAGAACAGCCACTGCGCCACCGCTTGGGACAGCGCCACCGATGGCGACAAGATCGCGTTTCGGTGCTCGGTGTTCATCAAAATGTCGGCCGAAGGCGAGCGCCGCTCCATGCGCTACTGCGAAGAAATTCGTGAGAAAAAGAAAATCAACGCGCCCTGTCGCTTGATCGTCTCGCACTGATCTCGCTCGCGCATGCGGCGCGTGGGGCCTGCGCGCCGCGGGGCACAGGGATAACCCCTTGAGGCGCCGTGCGCCATCTGCCCAACAATCGTCCCTTGGAACCCACCGATTCGAAAGGCCTCGCCATGCGCTCCGTGCAACAACTCTTTGACCTTCATGGCCAAACCGCCTTGGTGACGGGCGGCTCGCGTGGTTTGGGTTGGCAGATTGCACAGGCCTTGGGCGAGGCGGGGGCACGCTTGGTGCTCTCCTCGCGCAAAGCCGACGAGCTGGCGCAGGGTGTGGCGCGTTTGCGGGCCCAAGGCATCGACGCGCACGGCATTGCCGCCGACTGCGCCCAAGAGGAGCAGTTGCACCGCCTGGGCGCGGCAGCGCTCGCGCATTTGGGGCACATTGACATCTTGGTCAACAACGCAGGTGCGGCCTGGGGCGCGCCGGCCGAGTCCCACACCACCGAGGCCTGGGATAAGGTGATGAACCTCAACGTGCGGGGCTACTTTTTGCTCAGCCAATGGGTGGCACGGGAGTGCATGATCCCCAGGCACGCGGGCAGCATCATCAATGTGGCCTCCATCGCGGGCCTAGGGGGCAACCCCAGCGAGATGAAGACCATCGCCTACAACACGTCCAAAGGCGCGGTGATCAATTTCACCCGCGCGCTGGCGGCCGAGTGGGGTGTGCACGGCATTCGCGTCAACGCCATCTGTCCGGGCTTTTTTCCCAGCAAGATGACGCAGGGCACCCTGGCGCATTTGGGCGAAGCCCGCTTGGTGGCGCAAGCCCCTCTGCGCCGCTTGGGCGACGACGAAGACCTCAAAGGCCTCGCCCTCTTGTACGCCAGCGCGGCGGGCAAACACATCACCGGGCAGTGGCTGGCGGTGGATGGTGGGGTGAGCGTGGTGTTGGGCGGCTAGGGCAGGGCGCCTGCACATCGGCGCGTCAAGCGGTGCGCCAGTGGAGCGTGTTCAAGTGGCCACGGCGCGCGCGCTCCGATGGCTGCGCTGCCAGCGTTGCGCGATGTCTGCGGCCTGGGCTTGCAAGAAGGGCACGACCTCGCCCAAGCGCTCGCGCGTCAAGCGCGCGCTCACGGCGGCCACGCTGAGGGCCGCTTGCGCCGCACCGTCGCCCAAAGCAATGGGCACCGACACCGCGCTCGTGCCGGGCACCACCCCCTGCGGCTTGAAGGCATAGCCCAAGCGGCGTGCGAGCGCGACCTCGGCTTGCACGCGGGTGGTGGCAATGCCCAGCAGGCGCAAGCGCGTGGCGTTGGCCGCGAGCAAGTCGCGCGCGTCTTCGCTTGCGAGCGCCGAGAGCATGGCCACGCCCGAGACCCCGCTGCCCAAGGGGCGGCGTGCGCCCACCGCAATGGCCAACACCTGGAGGGGGTAGCTGCCCGTGAGTCGCTCGATGGCAATGGAGTCGTGGCCGCGTCGCACACTCAAAAACACCGTATCCCCCAAGGCCTCACTCACGCGGCGCAGATTGGGCTGCGCGATGCCCAAGAGCGGAAAGCGCCGGCCGCGGGCGAGCCCCATGAGGGCAATCTCCGGCCCGGCAAAGTAGCGCCGGGTGCTTGGGTCTTGCTCCACGGCGCCCTCGTGCATCAGCACTTGCAAGATACGGTGCACGGTGGGGCGGCTGAGCTCGGTGGCGCTCACCAAATCCACCAAACGCGCGCCGCCATCCTGGCTCGCCACCACCGCGCGCAGAATGCGCATGGCCCGGCGAATGGCCTGCGCGCCCTCAGGCGCGTCGTGCGGGGCAAGACCAGCGCTCATGGTTTGGGCAGCACGGACTTGGGCGTTTGGGCAATGGGCGGCTGGGTGATGAGTTTGCCCAGCGTGCCGTAGAGCGGACCGCCCAAGCGACAGACCGGACGCAAGCGTTGCGAATCAATGCGCGGGCCGTTCATCACGGCAGGGTCCGCATGCAGGTGCAGCACTTCGCCCACCACGAACTCGGCGCCCGTGTCGCCAAAGGGGATGACTTGGTGCAGCCGGCACTCCAGGCTGATGGGAACATCGGCCAAGCGTGGCGTGGCAATTGCCACGCTCGGGGCGAGGCGCAGCCCGAGGGTCTCGACCTCGCTCACTTCGGGAGGATATTCAATGGCGCTGTGGTGAATGGCCTCCACCATGTCTTCGTTGCCAATGTTGACGACAAACTCGCCACGGGCCAAGGCGTTGCGCGCGGTGTCCTTGCGCTCGCCGGCTTTGCGCCCCATGTTGATGCCCAAGAGCGGCGGTTGGGTGGAGACCACGGTGTAGCAGCTAAAGGGGGCGAGGTTGACCACGCCTGCGGCGGATTGGGTCGTGATCCAAGCGATGGGGCGCGGCACCACCACGCCGGTGAGCAGTTTGTAGGTTTCTTCGGCGGAGAGCTCGCGCAAGTTCACTTGATGCATGGTGGGGGTGTTCGCTGGTGAGTGAGGGGGTGTAAGGCCAAAACCGAGAGTCCATATTGTGGACTTTTTTTGGGAATTTTTCTTGCCAGCATCATGCCACAGGCCCTAAAGTCCAGCTTCAGGAAAACCCAACACACGAAGGAGACAAAGATGAAACGTAGGCTGGTGATCGCCATGGCGTTGTGGGCCGGTATGGTGTCGGCGCAGGAGTGGCCGCAAAAAACGGTCACGCTGGTGGTGCCTTATCCACCCGGCGGCAATGTCGACATTGCCGCGCGCATCGTGGCCGGTGAGTTGGCCAAGCAGCTCAAGCAAACCGTGGTGGTGGAGAACAAAGCGGGCGCGGGCGGCATGATCGCGGGCGAGTTTGTGGCCAAATCCGCGCCGGATGGTCACACGGTTTTCTTTGCAGCCAACGGCCCCGTGCTCTTTAGCCCCGTCATCTTCGGGCGCTCGCCGTATTACTGGGCCAAGGATTTCGCGGCCGTGACGTCGGTCTCCATGACGCCGCTGGTTTTGCAGGTGCACCCTTCCACCCCGTACCGCAGCATGCGCGAGTTGGTCGAAGCGGCCAAGGCGCAGCCCGGTGCCATCAACATGGCCTCACCGGGCGCGGGCACGACCAACCACCTCTTGAGTGAGCTGCTGCAAACCCGCACGGGCGCGAAGTGGACCACCATTCACTACAAGGGCAACGCCCCCGCCACCACGGATCTGCTGGGCGGACAGGTGCAATTCAATTTCGACCAACTCACCGTCGCGCAACAACACATCCGCCAAGGCAAGCTGCGCGGCTTGGCGGTGACCTCCAGCAAGCGCATTCCCGCGCTGCCCGATGTGCCCACCATGGACGAAGCGGGCTACCCCGGCATGGGCGGCACCACCTTCACTGGCATGTTTGTGCCCGCGGCCACGCCCAAGGCCGTGGTGGACCGTCTCGCGCAAGCCACCGCGCAAGTGCTGGGGGAGCGTGCCGTGGTGGAACGCTTTGAAGCGGCCGGAACCCAGGCCCAGGCCATGACCCCTGCCGAGTTCACCGAGTACCTGCGCAAGGAAGAGGCGCTGTGGCTGCCCATCATTCGCGCAGCCAACATCAAAGCCGACTAAGCCATGGCCAAGCGTAAGAGTGTGTATGTGGCCGGCTTCGGCCACCAAAACCCCATTCCCGCCGCGGCCCGCGTGGGGCCGTTGGTGATGTCGGGCGTGATCATTGGGTTTGATCCGGCCACGGGCAAACCGCCCCCAGAGCTCAACGCCCAGGTGCAACACATGTTTGATCACCTGGAGAGCATCGTTGAGGCCAGTGGCTGCACCCTCGAAGACGTGGTCAAGGTCACGGTGTGGATGACCGATCGCACCCAGCGCAAAGCCCTCAACGAGCGCTGGACCGCCCTGTTCCCCGATCCCGAATCGCGCCCGGCGCGCCACACGCTCGACGCGGCCTTGGGGCCGGGCGTGCTCGTGCAGTGCGATTTCACGGCTTACGCCGAGGCACGTTGAGGCCCCGCGCATGAGTGACTATCACCCCTTTCACCCCGACCCACGCCCGCCCCGCGAGCGGCCCCCAGCGGGCACGATCGACAGCCAGTTCCATGTGCTCGGGCCGCGCGAGCGCTACCCGGTGCGCCCCGGCGCCGCTTATGAAATGCCCAGTGCCACTTGGGAGCGCTTGCAGCACATGCACCGCACCCTGGGCATCTCGCGCGGCGTGATTGTGCAGACCACCACCTATGGCGCCGACCATCAAGTGGTGCTCGACGCACTCGCCGCCCTCGGCCCCAATTACATGGCCTGCGCCAATGCGCTGGTGTTTGAAGAGCGCGACGACGCCTACCTCGAAACCTTGCATGAAGCCGGGGTGCGGGGGGCACGGTTTTCCTTTCGCAAGGCCTTGAACGCCGTTTTGTCGCCCGAGGCCATGCGCAAAGCGCTCGACCGCATGCGGGCCTTGGGCTGGTACATGAAAGTGCAGCCCGAGCAATCGGGCATTCTGGAGAGCCTGGCGCACATCGCCAACGTCGATGTGCCCGTGTTGATCGATCACATGGGCCGGCCCGACGCCCGCCTGGGCCTCCAAGACCCCAACGTGCAGTGCGTGCTCGATTTGCTGCGCCGGGGCAACTACTGGGTCATGCTGTCCTTGGGCGAAAAAATCTCCACCCAAGGCCCGCCTTGGGACGACGTGGTGCCCATTGCGCAGGCCTACATCGAGGCCGCACCCGATCGCGTGGTCTGGGCCTCGGACTGGCCCCATCCGGTCTCGCGCCAAGCTCCACCCAACGATGCCGATTTGCTCGAACTGCTCTACCGCTATGCGCCCGAAGCCGCCACGCGGCAACGCATCCTGGTGGACAATCCCACCCAACTCTTTGGTTTCCCCAAACACCCATGACTGCTTGGATTCCCACTTTGCCCCGTCTTGGTACGCCCGCCAGTGTGGTGGGGGTGCTGCTCAACCACCGCTCGGCCTGGGCGCAATGGCAGCCCGCCATGAACAGCGACCCCTACAAAGCGCCGCCCAAGCGCCCCGTGCTCTACCTCAAGCCCGCCAACACCTGGGCGAGTACGGGCGCGGCGCTGGTTTTACCTGAGGGCGCGAGCGAGATCGTCATTGGCGCCTGTCTGGGGGTGGTGATCGGACGCACCGCGCAGCGCGTGACGCCCGAGGAGGCCCTCGACTGCGTGGCTGGCTACACCTTGGTGATCGACGCCCATCTGCCGCACGAGAGCATTTACCGCCCACCCCTCAAATTCAACGCCCGCGATGGTTATTGCCCGATGGGCCCGCAAGTGGTGCCCATGGCCCCTCTCGACGCGGTGGCCCAACTCGACCTCGAGACCTGGGTGGACGGTGCACGCGCGGCCACTTTGCGCGTGGGCGATTGGGTGCGCCCCTTGCCCCAACTCATCACGGACATCACCGAATTCATGACGCTCAGCGCGGGCGATGTGCTGCTCTGTGGCACTGCGGCCGATGCCGCGCGTGCCAAGGCTGGCCAGCAAGTGCGCGTGTGCGCAACCGGTTTCGGTGAACTCCACGCCCATGTGGTGTCAGGAGAGCTCGCATGAAAACCGCACGCGTCGCCCACGCCGGGCAAATTCACCGCGCCCGCCCACATGCCGAGCCCAACCGCTTGGTGCTGGACAATGGCCGCGTGGTGGGCGAGCAAGACGTGGTCTGGCTCCCACCCTTTGAGGCGCGCACCATTTTTGCGCTCGCCCTCAACTATGCCGATCACGCCAAAGAGCTGGCCTTCAAACCCCCCAGCGAGCCGCTGGTCTTCCTCAAAGGCCGCAACAGCCTCATGGGGCACTTGGGCGTCACCCGCCGTCCTGCGGACGCGGACTTCATGCACTACGAGTGCGAGCTGGCAGTCGTCATCGGGCGCGAGACGCAGCGCGTCAAGCGCGCCAAGGCGCTCGACCATGTTGCGGGCTACACCGTCGCCAACGACTACGCCATCCGCAATTTTTTGGAAAACTATTACCGACCCAATTTCCCGGTCAAGAGTCGCGACACCTGCACCCCCATCGGCCCGTGGCTGGTGGATGCGCGTGACATCGACGACCCGCAGCAGCTGCACCTGACCACCCATGTCAATGGGCAATGCACACAAGATGGCCACACGCGCGACATGATTTTTGATGTGGCCTCGCTCATCGAGTACTTGAGCAGCTTCATGACGCTCGGGCCGGGGGATGTCATCCTCACCGGCACGCCCGAGGGCCTGGCCAATGTGCAATCGGGCGACACCGTGGTGACCGAGATCGAGGGCATTGGCCGTCTGGTGCACCATGTGGAGGGCGATCGCCCCGAGGCCGTTTGACCACACCGCGGGTGTCGGGTGTTTTGACGAACGCGCGGGCATCCTTTATGCTTTGGAACCAGACATCAGGACGTCGATTTCGGAGATTTGCCCATGTCCTCCCAAAGTCTGGTTCCACAGCCCTCGATCCGTCTGCCCATCGCGCAGCTGCACTCGGTCTTTGACCCTGGCGAAGTCGAGCGCAAGCTCAAGAAGCTGCGTGACCGCAACAACGCGCGCGAGCACGACACCCTTTGCAACACCTACGAGCGCATGCTCGAATCCGGGCCCGAGCGTTTCTCGGTCAAGCCCTCGGGCATTCCGGACATGGCCGACCTCTACGACGCCTTGCCCAACTTTGGCGGCCCACTCGATGAGTTGCGCCGCAATCTGGCGCTGAGCCAAGACAGCCATGATCACCTCGAGATCACCCCCATGCTCTTGCTCGGGCCACCGGGCGTTGGCAAAACCCACTTCGCGCACGAGATCGCCAAGCTGCTGGGCACGGGCATGACCCTCGTGCCCATGAGCTCCATGACCGCGGGCTGGTTGCTCTCGGGCTCGTCCTCCCAATGGAAGGGTGCGCGCCCCGGCAAGGTGTTTGAAGCCATCGTCGATGGCCAATACGCCAACCCAGTGATCGTGGTCGATGAAGTGGACAAGGCCAGCAACGAGGCCCAGTACGACCCCTTGGGCGCGCTCTACAGCCTGCTCGAACACGACACCGCGCAGCGCTTTGTGGACGAGTTTGCCGAGGTCGGCATTGACGCGAGCCAAGTCATTTGGGTGTTGACCGCCAACGACGAGCGCAGCATTCCCGACCCCATCCTCAACCGCATGAATGTGTTTGAGATTGAGGCGCCAGACGCCGAGGCCGCGCGCAAAATTGCCCTGCGCCTGTACCACTCCATTCGCGCCGCGCACGATTGGGGCCAGCACTTCGAGCCCGAACCCGAGGCCGATGTGCTCGACTCATTTCTGGATCTGCCCCCGCGCGAGATGCGCCGCGCCTGGATGACGGCTTTTGGCAACGCGCGCCTGGATCACCGCCACGCCGTGCGCGTGCAAGACCTCCCCAACAGCAGCCAGGGGCGCTCGCGCATGGGGTTTTTGAGTTAAGGCTTTGGCTTGAGCGCTGCCGTGCTCTCACGCACGATGAGCTCCATCGTGAGCAGCGACTGATGGGGCACGGGTTTGCCGGCGATGGCCTGAATTACCTGGTGCGCCGCGACCACGCCCAAGTCGGCGGTGGCCAGGCCCAGCGTGGTGAGCGAGGGCACGATGGCGGCGGCAATCTCTTGGTTGTCCACCCCCATCACCGAGAGCTCGTCGGGCACGCCCAGGCCCAGGCGTTGGGCTTCAAACACCACCCCCGCGGCGAGCACGTCCACGCCGCAGAAGATGGCCGTGGGCCGACGCTTGCCCGCGAGCGCGTTGTGTAAACCGGCCGCGCCGCCCTCAAACGTGAAATCCTGTTCGCTCACGCGCTGGGGCGGCAGCTTGATGCCGTGCGCGGCCAAACCCTCGCGAAAGCCCGTCAGACGCGCGCGGGCGCGGTCATTCGTGGCGGTGTGGCCGGTGACCACCGCGATCTCGCGGTGGCCCAGCGAGACCAAATACTGCGCGGCTTCGTAGCCAATGCGGTGGTTGTCAAAGCCAATGCTCGGAAAGCGCGGGTCGCATGACCAGGTGAGAAAAACCGGGTGGGGCCATGCCTTGAGTTTGCGCCAGAGGGCAGGGCTGTGGTCCGTGCCCACGAGCACCAGGGCATCGACGCGCCGCTGCTGCAAGCGCATGACGATGTCGTATTCGGCCTGCCAGTCGTACTGGTGGCTGGCGACCAGCAGTTGAATGCCCGCTTGCGCGAGCACTTGTTGCATGGCGTGTGTGCTCTTGGAGAAGATGGTGTGGTCCAGCGTCGGCACCACATAGCCCACGCTGTGGGTGCGGCCCGAAGCGAGGGCTTGTGCGCTGGCGGAGGGCAAGTAGTCCAGTGCCTGCACCGCGCGGTGCACGCGCTCGCGCGTGTCGGGCTTGACCAAGGCCGGCCGCGAGAGCACCCGCGAGACAGTGGCCGTGGAGACCCCGGCGAGTCGGGCCACATCTTCGATCTTGGAACGCTGCGGGGGCATGAAGGCTTGGAATGAAAACGCTTACGGAATCAGTTGCAGGATGGCATACCCGCCGAAGGCACTCAAACCGGTGTTTTCCCCTAGTTTGAATGCGTTGACGGGTATCCGGATTGTCGCCAAAATGAATGTAAGCGCTTTCATTAAATCTGGCATTTTTCGAATTTTCATGGCTCATCCCCGTACCGCAAATCCCTGGTCAGGCGCCATTTGGACGCTGTGCACCTTGCTTGGAGCGGTGGTGCTGTGGTGGCTCGCCACGGTCAAATGGGGTTGGATCGCCCCCACGCGTTTCCCCACTCCGCCCGAGGTGCTCGATGCCTTGCGCTTTATTCACCAAGAGGGCTATAGCAACGGGGTGCTCTTCAAGCACGTGCTGCACAGCTTGCGCTTGGTGGCCATGGGCTTTGCCGTGGCGGTGATTCTGGGCGTGTCGCTGGGGCTGTGGATGGGCTACTCGCGCCGCGCTGAGGCTTTTGTCAATCCCGCCTTCTTGCTCTTGCGTCCGATTCCGCCGCTGGCCTGGATTCCCCTGGCGATCGTTTGGTTGGGCTTGGGCGATGGCGCCAAGATTCTCGTGATTCTGGTGGCGGCCTTCGTGCCCTCGCTCATCAACACCTTCACCGGGGTGCGCCAAATCGAGCCGCATTTGCGCGAGGCCGCGCAAATGCTCGGGGTGCGCGGCTGGGCGCTGGTGCGCGAGGTGCTCATTCCGGGTAGCTTGCCCATGATTTTCACGGGCCTGCGGCTGTCCTTGCAGGCGAGTTGGACCACCTTGGTGGCCGCAGAGCTCATTGGCGCGACTTATGGCTTGGGCAGCATTCTCCACCAAGCCGCGCAAGACATCTTCCCCGCCATGATCATGGTCGCCATGATTTGGGTGGGCATTTGCGGGGCCAGCACCACAGCCTTGCTGGGCCTGCTCGAAGCCCGGGCCTTGCGCTGGCGCCCCACACGGGAGAACTCATGAGCGCGCGCCAAGCCAGCCCCGCACAATTGCGCCTCTACACCGTGGCGGGTTTTGCCACGTTCATGGGGGTGTGGTACTTGGCCGGCGTGTTGGGCCTGACCCCCGCGCGTTTCTTGCCCATGCCGCACGAGGTAGTGCTGCGCGGCTGGCAATTGTTGTTTGAACCCTTTGCGGGCTTGCGCCTGGGCGAGCACCTGCAGTCGAGCCTCAAGCGCTACGGCTGGGGCTTTTTCCTCGCGGCCGCCATTGGTGTGCCCCTGGGATTGATGATGGGGCGCATTCGCTGGCTCGACCGCTTGGTCTCGCCCCTGTTTGACGCCGTGCGCTTTGTCGCACCGGTAGCCTGGGTGCCGTTTGCCGCGCTGTGGTTTGGCACGGGCATCGGGGGGCCGATCCTCATCATCTTCACGGGCGCTTTTCCGCCTTGCCTGATCAACGCCTATCGCGGCGCGCGCGGCATCGAACCGCGCTTTATTGAGGCCGCCGAAATGCTGGGCGTGCGGCCTTGGTCCATGTTCACCCAAGTCGTCTTCCCTGCGTGTGTGCCCTCAATCATCGCGGGCTTGCGCATTGGCGCGGGTCTGGGCTGGCTCTCCTTGGTGGGGGCCGAGCTGATTGTGGCGAGCGGGGGCATGGGGTATTTGATCGTCAAAGGCCAGAGCGCCATTGCCACCGACATCGTCATGGCCGGCATGCTCTCCATCGGTGCGGTCGGCGCGCTGATCGACATTGTTTTGCGTCGCATCGAAGCGTTCTTGTTGCGTCACCGCCAACCCGGCTGATCCCAAATAAGCACACACCATGAGCACCATTGAGTTTCAACAAGTCTCCCGCGTTTTCAAGCGCGATGGTCAAGATTTCCTCACCCTCGACCAGATCAACCTGCAAGTGGCCGACAAAGAGTTCGTGGCCATCGTGGGGCCCTCGGGTTGCGGCAAAACCACCTGCATGCGCATGGTCGCAGGCCTGGAGTTCCCGAGCTCGGGTTCGGTGAAGGTGGCCGGGCAGGAAGTCACCCGCCCAGGCCCCGAGCGGGCGGTGGTGTTTCAGCAGTTCGCGCTCTTTCCTTGGAAAAACGTGCACGAGAACATCGCGTTTGGCCTGCGCCAGCGCGGCACGCCCGCGGCCGAGATCGAGCGCACCGTCAAGCACTACATCCAACTCATGAACTTGGTCGGGTATGAAACCGCCTACCCGCACCAACTCTCGGGCGGCATGCAGCAGCGCGTGGCCATCGCGCGGGCCTATGCCTTGGAGCCCCAGGTCTTGCTCATGGACGAGCCCTTTGGCGCGCTCGACGCCCAAACCCGCGTCGTGATGCAGGAAGAACTGGTTCGCTTGGCTCGCAAAAACCCCCGCACCGTGCTCTTCATCACCCACGCGGTGGAGGAGGCGGTCTACCTGGCCGATCGGGTGGTCATCATGACCAGCCGTCCCGGGCGGGTGAAAGAGATCATCGATGTTCGCGCCATTCGCGAGCAGGAACGCTGGGATCGTCACTCCACCATTGAGGATGTGATGGACGAGGCCAGCTTCGTGCATCTGCGCACCCACATCTGGAAGTCGCTGCGTCAGGAACACGGCGACTCGGATCATTGACTCACCCACACCAAGGAGACTCTCGCATGAAAAAACGCCTGACCCTCGCCGCCCTGACGGCGCTCGTGCTCTCGACCCAGATCCTGCCTGCGGCGCAAGCCCAGGCGCTCACCCCCATCAAGGTGAGCTATCAGCCCTCGCTCTATTGGGCTTTGCCGTTCCACGTGGCGACGGAAAAAGGCTGGTGGAAGGAAGTGGGTCTGGCGCCAGAGTTCAGCACCTTCCCCGCAGGTGTGCCGCAAATTGCCGCCGCCGCGGCGAAATCCTGGGACGTGGGCGGAACCGGCTCCGTGCCTGCGGTGCTCGGCCATGTGCGCTTTGGCATCAAGACCATTGGCATCTCCAACGACGAGTCGGCCGGCAACGGCTTGATGGCCAGCGCCGCCGGTGCCGCCGAGTTCGCCAAGAACCCCACGGAAGCACTGCGGGGCAAGACCATCACCCTCACGCAAAACTCCACCGCCGATTACGCCGTGCAGTCTTGCCTGCGCAAGTACGGCCTGAAAAAGAGCGACGTGATCATGAAGAACATGGGCCAGGCCGAGATCATCTCCGCCATCGCCTCCAACAACTCCGACTGGGCCGGCATGTGGGCGCCAAACACCTACACGGTGGAGGAGAAGTCCGGCGCCAAGATGCTCTGCAACGGCAAGGACAGCGGCGCCATCGTGCCCGGTGCCCTCATTGCTCGGGGTGACTTCGCCAAAGAGAACCCCCAAGCCGTGGCCCGCTTCCTCGCGGTCTTCCTGCGCGCCCAAAGCTGGGCCAACGCCAACCGCAAGGAAGCCCTGGGCATGATGAAGGACTTCTACGCCAAGGGCGGGGTCACCATCAGCGACAGCGCCATGAACAAAGAGTTCGACACCCGTCCGACCTTCACGCTCGAGCAACAGCTCAACATGATGCGTCGTAACAACAACGCCGACT
>VEQC01000043.1 GCA_018883455.1 Limnohabitans sp.
TGATGACCTTGCAAGGCATGGAGGGCAAGATGTTCTCGCCCCTGGCATTCACGATTGCCATTGCCATGGCCATTTCCCTGTGCCTGTCCATCACCCTCTCGCCCGTGCTCTGCTCTTACTTGCTCAAGCCGCCGGTGGGCGATGGCGATCACGACACGCGCGTCATTGCCTGGCTCAAGGCGCGCTATTTGCGCCTGCTCGACGCGGCCTTGCGGCAGGAACGTCGCACCATTGGCCTGACCTTGCTGAGTTTGGTTTTGGCGGTGGGGTTGATTCCCTTCTTGGGCACCGCCTTTATTCCGGAGATGCGCGAAGGCTCAATCGTGCCGGGCATCACCCGCGTGCCCAATATCGCGCTGGAAGAGTCGATCGAGATGGAACAAGAGGCCATGCGGCTGATCGCGCAGGTGCCCGGGGTGAAATCGGCCGTCTCGGGCGTGGGTCGGGGTGAATCGCCCGCGGATCCCCAAGGCCCCAACGAATCCACCCCCATCGTGAGCCTGTTGCCGCGCGACCAGTGGCCCAGCGGCTGGAACCAAGACAGCATTGCCGACGCCATTCGTGAAAAGCTCAAGGCTTTGCCCGGGGTGCAAATCGTGATGGCGCAGCCCATCTCGGCGCGTGTGGCGGAAATGGTCACAGGGGTGCGCTCTGACATTGCTGTCAAAGTTTTTGGCGACGACCTCGATACCTTGCGCCAGCTGGCGGGGCAAATCAGCAAGATCGCCCAGGGCATTCAGGGGGCGAATGACATTCGGGTCGAGCGCGTGGCCGGTCAGCAATACCTGCAAATCGAGATCGACCGCCAGGCCATTGCCCGCTTGGGCATTAACGTCTCGGACGTGAATGATTTGATTGAAACGGCCATTGGCGGCAAAGTGGCCACCGAGGTGTTCGAGGGCGAGCGGCGCTTTGCTGCGGTGGTGCGCTTGCCCGAGCGCTTCCGTGACGATGTGGAAGCCATCTCCAACATCATTTTGGACTCGCGCCATGGCGCCAAGGCGCGCTTGAGCGATGTCGCCAAAATTCACATTCTCGATGGTCCGGCCCAAATCTCGCGCGAGCAAGCCAAGCGCCGCATTGTGATTGGGGTGAATGTGCGCGACCGCGACTTGGGCAGTTTTGTGGCCGAGTTGCAATCCAAGGTGCAAGCCAAGGTGAAGTTGCCCGATGGCTATTACTTCGAGTGGGGTGGCCAGTTCCAAAACCTCGAGCGCGCACTGGGCCACCTCAAAATCATTGTGCCCATCACCGTGGCCGCCATCTTCTTCTTGCTCTTCCTTTTGTTCAATTCCGTGCGCTACGCGACACTGATCATCACGGTGCTGCCGTTTGCCTCGATTGGGGGCATCGTGGGTCTGTTCCTGACCCGCGAGTACCTCTCAGTGCCGGCCTCGGTGGGCTTTATCGCCTTGTGGGGCATTGCGGTGCTCAACGGGGTGGTCTTGGTGAGTTGCATCCGCACGCTGCGAACCCAGGGCATGGGCGTCGCGCAAGCCGTGGTGGAGGGCGCCAAGCAACGTTTCCGTCCGGTGATGATGACCGCCACCGTGGCCATGCTGGGCCTGATTCCGTTCCTCTTCTCCACCGGGCCGGGCTCCGAAGTGCAGCGCCCCCTGGCGATTGTGGTGATCGGCGGTCTGATCACCTGCACCCTGCTGACCTTGGTGGTGGTGCCCACCCTCTACCGCTGGTTTGACGATATTCCGCCGGAAGCCTAGTATTAGCCCATGGGTCTCTCAACATGAAAGAAATCAAAGCTGTCATTCGCCCCAACAAGCTCTCGAGCTTGCGTGAAACCCTGCGCGCCATTCCGGGCTTTCCGGGCATGACGGTCAGCCGTGTGGAAGGCTGTTCCGCCCCGAGTGTGCACCGCCCGAGCAACCTGAAGGAGGAGTTGACCGACTTCTCCCCCAAGATCCGCATTGAAATTGTGGCCCCGGATGAGGTGGTCGATGATTTGGTCGAGGCCATCTCGCGCATCTCGCAGAGCGGGTCTCTCGGCGACGGCATCATTTGGGTGGCCGATGTGCAGCGCGCGGTTTTCCTCTACAAAGGCACGGCCGGCTCACGGCCCGAGTAAGCTGGGCTAGCCGCCGTAACCGGGCTTGCCGCCCGCGCGCCGTTTGGCGAACAAGCCGGTTCGACGGCTGCCGCCCTGACGGTCAAAACGCTCCCGCCGGGCGACCTTGGGATCGACGCGCAACGGGCGGTAGACCTCGATGCGGTCCCCCGCCTGCAACACCGTCTCGGGGGGCATCTTGCGGCCCCATACCCCCACGTGGCCGCCTTGTGCGATCAGGTCGGCAAATACGCCATCGCGTGCCAACCGGCCACTGGCGGCAATCGCTTCGTGCAGCGTGCTGCCCGCGGGCACGCGCAGCACCTCCTCCTGCACCTCGCGGGCACTGGGGCTGTAGAGCAGCAAGACCTCGATCTCAGCCATAAACTTGCTCTGCGCGCTTCACAAAAGCATCGATGAGGGTGGCGGCGATCTTGTCGAAAACAGGGCCCACCAGCTTGCCAAACACGCTCTCGAACTCGTAGTGCAAGCTGAGTTCCACCCGACAAGCCCGCTGTGCTTGCCCATCGGGCGACTGCAGGGGAATGAAATCCCAGGTGCCCTCTAGGCGTTTGAAGGGGCCATCCACCAGTTCGAGGCGAATTTGGCGCCCGGCTTGCACCACGTTGCGGGTGGAGAAACTGCGCTTGAAGCCCGCGAGCGCCATGCCAATGCGTGCGGTCACGCCATCCACATGGACCGCATCCACTGCGGCCGATTCGCACCAGGGCAAAAACTCAGGATAGCGCGGCACGTCGTGCACCAAGTCATACATTTCTTGGGCGCTGTACCAGATCAGAACGGACTTTTGAACAGTTTTCATACAATGGGGGGCTTCACGCCAATCAGACGATTGTAAAAACATCGCCTGTCTCCTGACTCACCGCATGGCTACCCCCAAAAAAACCGCCCTCCCCGCTCGCATTGCTGACAACAAAAAAGCGGCTTTCAACTACTTCTTCGAAGACCGCTTCGAGGCGGGGATGGTGCTCGAGGGTTGGGAAGTCAAGGCCATTCGGGAGGGCAAAGTCCAACTCACCGATGGCTATGTGGTGATTCGAGATGGCGAGCTCTACATCATTGGCTGCCAGATCAACCCACTCAAAACCGCCTCGACCCATGTGCGCCCCGACGCCGTGCGCACGCGCAAGCTCTTGCTGCACAAAGACGAGATTCGGCGCTTGATCGGCAAGGTGGAGCAAAAGGGCTACACCTTGGTGCCCTTGAACTTGCATTGGAAAAATGGACGGGTCAAGTGCGACATCGCCCTTGCGCGCGGCAAGGCCGAGCACGACAAGCGCGACACCATCAAGGAGCGCGAAGGCAAGCGCGAAGTCGAGCGGGCCATGAAAAGCCGCAACCGCTAGCACCCGCCCCAGCGCTCAGCGCAGGAGACCCATACCGCTTGGCCCTGGAGCCCGCCACCGCTCAGCGCTGCAACCAGCCGCGCAAGCGGGCAACGCCCTCGACCAAACGTGCGGGATCCCGCGAGGCAAAGCACCAGCGCAGCCAACCCGCCGCCTCTGGGGCAAACGCCTCGCCCGGGGCCAAGCCCAAGCCGGCCTCGGCCACCAAGCGTTTGGCCATCGCCACCCCATCGTCATGCCCGGCGACGCGCAAAAACGCGTACATCCCGCCTGCGGCGGCCTGGGTTTCGACACCGGGAATCTCGCGCAGCAGGGGCACCAGGGTGTCGCGGCAGTGGCGCAGGTGTTGCACCACCGCAGGAACGAGGGTCTGCGCCTCGGCCAACGCCGCCAAGCCCGCGCGTTGCACAAAAACGGGCGCGCACGACGTGTTGAATTCAATGAGTTTGCCCATGACCTCGGTCAATTCGGCGGGCATGACCAACCAGCCCAAGCGCCAACCGGTCATGAGAAAACTTTTGGAAAAACTCTGCACCACCACCAACCGGTCTTGCGCATCGGCCACATCCAGAAAAGACGGCGCGCACGGCAAGGACTCGTAATACAAGCGCTCGTAGACCTCGTCAGCCAAAATCCAGGTGCCGGTTGCACGGCAGCGCGCCAGAATGGCCGCTTGCGCCGCTCGCGTGAGCGTCCAGCCGGTCGGGTTGTTGGGCGCATTGAGAATCAGCAAACGCGTTTGCGGGGTGATGGCGGCGCACAAAGCCTCGACATCGAGCTGCCAAGCGCCTGCCTCCACGGTCAGGCCAAACGTGCGCAGGCGCGCCCCCATGATGCGCGGCTGCGCGGTAAGGTTAGGCCAAACCGGGGTGACGGCCAGTACCTCGTCGCCTGGCTCGACCAAGGCCTGCACGGCGAGCATCAAGCCATTGACCCCACCCGAGGTAACGGCCACGCGATCGGAGGTGACCGGCGCCGCCCCCAGCGGTTGGTGCAATTGCGTGGTGTAGTCGGCAATGGCCTCGCGCAGCGAGGGCAGGCCCAGGTTGTGCGAATAAAAGGTTTCGCCCTGGGCCAGGGAGGCGCTGGCGGCTTCGCCAATGGCCGCGGGGGTGGGCGAGTCGGATTCACCAAACCAGAAGGCCAGCACGTCGGGGCGACCCAAGCCGGCGTTGGCCACCTCGCGTATGCGCGAGGCTTCAAGCTGGCGCACCCGAGGGCTCAAAAACGGTTGCACAGTGGCCATGGAGGCTTAGCGTTTGCGTCGGGGGGGCAGACCCGTGTGTTGGGTGAGCGCCGTGCCCGGACGCGGTTTGGCCGGGCGTGCGGGCGTGCTGTTGGCCCGCCGCGCGCTGGTGTAGGCGCCATCGGTTTGCGGCTGCCAGGTGGGAATGAGGTGGTGCTTGCCATTGCCAATCAAATCCGAGCGCCCCATTTGCTTCAAGGCCTCGCGCAGGAGCGGCCAGTTGTTGGGGTCGTGGTAGCGCAAGAAGGCCTTGTGCAAGCGCCGCCGCCGCTCGCCCTTGACGATGTCCACGCGCTCGCTCTCTGGCGTGATGCGCCGCAAGGGGTTGCGCCCACTGTGGTACATGGCGGTGGCGGTGGCCATGGGGCTGGGGTAGAAGGTCTGCACCTGATCTGCGCGGAAACCGTTTTTCTTGAGCCAAACGGCGAGTGCAAGCATGTCTTCGTCGCGCGTACCCGGGTGGGCGGCAATGAAGTAAGGCACCAGAAACTGCTGTTTGCCGGCCTCGGCGCTGAAGCGGTCAAAGAGCTGCTTGAAGCGGTCGTAGGTGCCGATGCCGGGCTTCATCATTTTGTCGAGCGGGCCCGCCTCGGTGTGTTCAGGGGCGATTTTGAGGTAACCCCCGACATGGTGTTGGACCAATTCCTTGACGTACTCCGGGGAGCGCACCGCCAAGTCATAGCGCAGGCCCGAGCCAATGAGGATTTTTTTGATGCCCTTGAGGCTGCGCGCCTTGCGGTAGAGCTGAATGAGGGGCCCGTGATCGGTGGTGAGGTTTTGGCAGATACCCGGAAACACACAGCTGGGTTTACGGCAAGCCGCCTCGATTTCGGGGCTCTTGCAGCCCAGACGGTACATGTTGGCGGTGGGGCCTCCCAAGTCCGAGACCACACCGGTGAAGCCCTTGACCTTGTCCCGAATGTCCTCGACTTCGCGCAGGATGGAGGCCTCGCTGCGGCTTTGGATGATGCGGCCTTCGTGCTCGGTGATGGAGCAAAACGTGCAGCCCCCAAAGCACCCGCGCATGATGTTGACCGAGAAGCGAATCATCTCCCAGGCGGGAATTTTGGTTTCGCCGTCGTGGCTGCCTTGGGCGTCGGCGTAGCAAGGGTGAGGACTGCGCGCGTAGGGCAGGTCAAAGACCAAATCCATCTCTTCGGTGGTCAAGGGGATGGGCGGCGGGTTGATCCAGACGTCGCGTGCCGTCGTGCCTTCGCCGTGGGCTTGCACCAGGGCGCGGGCGTTGCCTGGGTTGGTCTCGAGGTGCAGCACGCGACTGGCATGGGCGTAGAGCACGGGGTCGGACTTGACTTGCTCGTAACTGGGCAAGCGAATGACCGTGCGCTCGCGCGGGGGCACTTTGCGTGCCCCCTTGCCGCGCAGGCCCTCAAGGCTGATGGTGGCCACACCGGGCACGCCCGAGGGGGCATCCGTGGCGCAAGCCGCGCCTTCTCGGCGGGCTTGCTCGCTCACCATCTCGTAGGGGTTGATGTGCGCCTCGACAGGCCCGGGCGTGTCGACCGAGGTGGAATCGATCTCAAACCAGCCCTCGGGTGATTCACGCCGCACAAAGGCGGTGCCCCGCACATCGGTGATTTGCGCAATGGGTTCGCGTGCGGCCAGACGGTGCGCCACCTCGACGATGGCCCGCTCGGCGTTGCCATAGAGGAGCAGGTCGCACTTGCTGTCGACCACAATGGAGCGGCGCACTTTGTCGCTCCAGTAGTCGTAATGGGCAATGCGGCGCAAACTCCCCTCGATGCCCCCGAGCACGATGGGCACATCGGGGAAGGCTTCGCGGCACCGTTGGCTGTAGACAATGGCCGCACGGTCAGGGCGTTTGCCCCCCACATTGCCCGCGGTGTAGGCGTCATCGCTGCGCAGTTTGCGGTCTGCGGTGTAGCGATTGATCATGGAGTCCATATTGCCACTGGTCACGCCCCAAAACAGATTGGGCTTGCCCAGGGCTTTGAAGGGCTCGGCGGAGGTCCAATCGGGCTGCGCGATGATGCCCACGCGAAACCCTTGATTCTCCAGCATGCGGCCAATGACGGCCATGCCAAAACTCGGGTGATCGACATACGCGTCGCCCGTGACCAGGATCACATCGCAGCTGTCCCAGCCCAAGGCCTGCATCTCGGCCTGCGACATGGGCAGGAAGGGGGCCGTGCCAAAGCGATGCGCCCAATACTTGCGGTAACGCGAAAGGGGCTTGGCGTCGCGCGGGAATTCGGAAACATCGACAAAGGACATACCCCAGATTATCGCCGCAGGGCCTCTGCCCCGCCTGGGCGCACGGTCATTCGGGTAAGGGGGCCACCGCCACCGCGTGCCCCCAAAGCTGGCCAATGACGCGTTGCGCCTGGCTCAGGTTGCCCGAGCTCAGAAACCAGGTCTGCCCCCGAGTCGATCGCGCGGGGCGGGGGCCCAGGCGGCGCACGAGCTCACGGGCCACGGCTTGGGCAGGGTCGAGCAGGGTCACCCCGGGGCCCGCCACGCGGCGCAGCAACGGGGTGAGAAAGGGGTAATGGGTGCAGCCCAGCACCAAGGTGTCGCAGCCCTTTTCGAGCAGGGGCGTCACGTGGGCGCGCACCAGGGCTTCGGTCTGGACATCGTCAAGTGCGCCGGCCTCGACTTGCTCCACCCAGCCCGCGCAGGCCTGCAAATGCACCGCGACGCCTTGGGCATGCTGGGCGATGAGGCGCGCCACGCTCGAACTTTGCACGGTTTGCTGGGTGGCCAGCACCCCGATGGCGCCGCTTTGGGTGAGTGCGACGGCCGGTTTGATGGCCGGCTCGATGGCCACCACCGGCAGGTGGGTTTGCTCACGCAAGGCCTGCGCGGCCACCACCGTGGCGGTGTTGCAGGCGATGGTGATCGCGTCCACGCCGTTCAAGGCCAGCCACTGGCCCACATGCAGGGTGCGCTGGGTGATGTGCTGAGGGGATTTGTCGCCATAGGGGGCGTGGCCGGAATCGGCCACGTAGACCAAATCCTCGTGCGGCAACGCGGCCCGAACCGCGCGCAACACCGAGAGGCCGCCCACGCCCGAATCGAACACACCGATGGCATGGGAGTACAGACGCGGCGTTTCAGACATGGCGCGATGTTAGCGGACTGGCCGCCCGGCTTTCGCCCATGTTAGGGTTACGGCCATGAAACCGGAAACCTTGATTTGGTTGGCCGATGGCAGCCCGTTCAACCCCCGCTTTGGCGATGTGTACCGCACCCGCACCGGCGGCTGGGCGCAAGCCCAGGGCGTGTTTCTGAACGGGTGTGGACTGCCCCAGGCATGGCGGGGCTGCTCGTCCTTTCGCATTTTGGAGACGGGATTTGGACTGGGGGTGAATTTTTTGGCCACGGCGGTGGCTTGGCTGGGCGACCCCGCCCGCAGCTCCGAATTGCACTTTGTGTCCGTGGAGGCCTATCCGGTGGATGACGTGGCTTTGCAGGAGAGCGCGCGTCGCCTCGACATGGCGCCTGAAACCGCCCCTGGCCAGGACTTTGCGCGTGTGCTCACGGCCTTGCTGGCGGCCTGGCCAAGCCGCCAAACGGGCTGGCAACACTGGACGCTCCTCCCCGGTTTGCACCTGCATCTGGGCTGGGCCCCTGCGCAAACGGCCTTCAACACCCCCATGGGGCCGGTGGACGCGGTGTATCTCGATGGGTTTAGCCCCAGGCGCAACCCCGATGCTTGGGACTCGCCAACGCTGGCTGCCGTGGCCGCGCAATGCCGCCGCGGCACCCGCTTGTCCAGCTGGTGCGTGGCCGGTTCGGTGCGCACCCGGTTGACTGAATTGGGTTTCACGGTGCAAAAAATGCCCGGTCTCCCCCCGAAAAAGGAGCGGTTAGAAGCCACATTCGGGGGGTGATCCGAGCCCCTCACAGGGGCGCTCTACACTTGAGCCCATGACAAACGCCAAACGACTTCAAGACAAGGTTGCCATCATCACGGGTGCCGCCCAGGGCATTGGCCTGGCCACGGCGCTCAAGTTCGCCCGCGAAGGGGCGCGTGTGGTGGTGTGCGATGTCAAACCCGATGCGGTGGATGCCGCTGTGACCCAATGCAAAGCTGCGGGGGCTCGCGCCCTGGGCTTTGTGGTGGATGTCACCCAGCGCGCCATGATCGATGCCATGGTGAGCGCCGTGCTCGAAACCTGGGGCCGGGTGGACGTGCTGGTCAACAACGCCGGCATCACCCAGGACGCCCGTCTTCAAAAAATGACCCTTGAGCAGTTTGACCGGGTGATCGATGTGAACTTGCGCGGGGTTTACCACTGCGCGCAAGCGGTGGTCGATGCCATGGTCGCGCAAGGCAGTGGCGTGATTCTTAACGCCTCCTCCATTGTGGGGGTATACGGCAATTTCGGACAAACCAACTACGCCGCGACCAAGTTTGGCGTGATTGGCTTTACCAAGACCTGGAGTCGGGAGTTGGGCCCCAAAGGCATTCGGGTCAACGCGGTCGCACCAGGCTTCATTGACACCCCCATTTTGGCGAGCATGCCGCCCAAAGTGGTGCAAGGCATGATTGACCGCGTGCCGCTGCAGCGTCTCGGCCGCGCCGACGACATTGCCAATGTGTACGCCTTCCTCGCTAGCGATGAAGCTGCGTATGTCAATGGCGCGGTGCTGGAAGTCTCCGGGGGCATGAGTCTATGAGTGCTGCGCTGGAGCGGCCACACGGCAAGCTCGATCTGTTTGTGTCCTTCACCCTGCTCGCCTTGCAAGGCTTTGGCGGGGTGTTGGCCGTCGCCCAGCGCGAACTCGTGGAACGCAAACGCTGGCTCACGCCCCTGCAATTCGCGGAGGATTGGGCAGTGGCGCAAACCCTGCCGGGTCCGAATGTGGTGAACTTGGCCCTGATGATCGGGGGACGCTACTTTGGCCTGGGTGGGGCGCTGAGCGCGCTGGCCGGCCTGCTGCTTGCGCCGGTGGCCCTTGTCCTTGTGTTGGCCTGGACGGTCAGTGGGTTCACCAACCAGGTGCTGGTGCAACAGGTCTTGCGCGGCATGGGGGCCGTGGCTGCGGGATTGATCATGGCCACGGGCCTCAAAATGATGTCAACGTTTGCCCAAAACCCCTTGGGCCGCGAGCGTTGCTTGCTCTTTGCCCTGGCCACCTTTGTGGCAGTGGCTATCTTGCGGATCCCGCTGGCTGTGGTACTCCTGGTACTGGGCACGGCCAGCTGCGTGTGGACTTGGTCTCGCCTGCGGGACAAACCATGACCCTGGACTTGCTCGCCAGCGACTGGCTCGATTTGATGGGCCACCTCATGCTGATGTCACTCTTGGCAGTCGGAGGCGCGATCACTACCGCACCGGACTTGCACCGGTACCTGGTCAATGAGCAGCAGTGGCTCAGTGACCCCCAATTCAACGCCGCCATCGCTTTAGGACAGGCTGCCCCCGGACCCAATGTGATGTTCGTGAGTTTGCTTGGCTGGCAGGTGGGCCTCAATGCCGCGACCCAAGCCGGATGGGCTACCCAGCCGTGGGTGATGGGCTTGTGGGGCGCGGGCGTGGCGACCTTCGCGATTTTGGTGCCGTCTTGCACCCTCACCTATGTGGCCACGCAGTGGGCGCAGCAGCATCAAACGCATCCCGGCGTGCGTGCTTTCAAGTCCGGTTTGGCCCCAATCGTGACCGCCCTTTTGCTGGCCACCGGATGGCTCATCACGGCAGCCCACCAAAATCTTCCCGAGGACCTCGGACTTTGGGCGGTGACGGCGGTCTCCACCCTCCTCGTCTGGCGCACCCGAATTCACCTCCTCGTGCTGCTGAGCATTGGGGCTGTATTGGGTGCGATGGGCTGGGTTTAATCAGGCTGGGGGCTCAAGCGGCCTTGAGGGCAAAACGCATGAGCTCAGCGAGCGAGGTGAGCTGGAGTTTTTCCATGATGCGCGCTTTGTGAACCTCCACCGTGCGCGGGCTGATGCCCAGACGCTCGCCCACTTCGCGGTGGCTCATGCCCTCGACAATGAGGTGGTAGACGTCGCGTTCGCGCGGTGTGAGCCGGTCCATGCGTTGGCTCAAATCCACCCGCTGACGCGACTGGTTGAGTTGTGCAAAGGCCTTGTCCAAGGCTTCGAGCAAACGGGGCATGACCACCGGCTTTTCCAAAAAATCAATGGCGCGGCTCAAAAAGGCACTGCGCATGACTTCGGTGTCGGCAAAAGCGGTGAGGAAGATCACCGCATAAGGCCGATCCCCATCTAACAAGGTTTGCTGCAGGGCCAAGCCGTCCATGCCCGCCATTTTCAAATCGAGCACGATGCAACAGGGTTCATCGGGCATGGAACTCATGAACGACTCACCGCTGTCGAAGGGGCGGCAGTTATAGCCTTTGAGGCCCAGCATGAGCGAGAGGGAATCGCGCACTTGGGGATCGTCATCAACGATACAAATCAATCTGTTTTCATTCATAAATTTTCTCTAAGGCTGGAAGGTTGAATGTGAGGCACTTTTTGGGAGTATGCACGTATTTCAATTCCCCTCCATTGTTTTCGATCAGAGATTTGCTGATAGAAAGCCCCAAACCTAGGCCATAACGCTTACTCGTATACAAAGGCCTGAAAATATCGTCCATGGCCTGCGGGTCGAGCACGGGGCCTTCGTCATAAACGCTGATGCGCACCTCGTCGATGCCGTCGTCTTCACACGCAATGGTGACCTGGGCATGCGGGGGCGAGGCTTCAATGGCGTTTTTGACCAGGTTGGCCAAGGCCGTGCCAACCTGGATGGGGTCGATCACCACCTGGCGTTGGGTATGAACCTCGAGCTTCAAGGTGACCAGTTGTTGGATGGCCAGGCTCTGACAGCGGCTCAAGCAATCATCGGCCCATTCGGCCACTTGCACGGTTTGCAGGTTCGCCGCCCCGGCAATGAAGTAACTGCGCAAGCCCCGCACAATTTGCGAGGCCCGCAGGGTTTCATCCACAATTTGCCGCAACACTTTGTTCAACAACGCCTGGTTGGCTTCATTCCCCTGATTTTTCGGGTCTGCCAGCATCAGGGCCGATTCCGCATAGGCACTCAGCGCACTCAAGGGCTGGTGCAATTCATGCGCCAGGGAGCCTGCCAAAGAGCCCGCAGCCGCCAATTGCAAGTTCTCTCGCAGCGCCGCTTGAATGCGGCCGCGCTCATCCACCATGCTGCCAATGACCAGACTGGTGATGTGCAGAAAGAGCATGGCAAACTGCAATTCCAGCAAGACGGCCGTTTCGGTCTCCGGTCCACTGCCCAAGACCAGGGGAAACTGCACCGCCACGCTGGCCACGGCCGCCCCCATCGTGCCATGCGCGACCGAAATCAGCCCCAAAATGAAAAACAAGGGGAAAAACAACACGGTGCGCAAACTCACGGGCGCGGAGAGCAGCACCAGCACACTCAAAGCCAAGACCCCCATACGCGTCCAGAAAGCCCATTGCCGAGCCATGACGACGAACTCACGCCGTCGCCCAGGGTCACGCCAGAGCAGTACTAAGGGCAAGATCACCATGAGGCCGAGCAAATCCCCTACGAAAAACTGGAACACACCCGTGAGGAAGAGCGCCGGTGAGAGCCCTCCGAACAAAACTTGGGCGCCCACATACAAGGTGGCCGTCAGGATGGGCCCCGCGGTGCAAATCACGATGAACCACGCCAAATCGCTGCGTGAAGACAGCGCGAGGTTGACCTTGATGCGTTGCTTCAAGACCCAGGCGATGGCCGCATAGCAAACCACCAGCAAGGCATTGCCGACGACGCTGCCCCAGCTCCACCAAACCAGGTCTCGAACCCAGGTATCGGCGATCAACAGGCTGATATAGGCCCACACCGACCACCCCAGCCCCAGTGTCCAGAGCAATGCCACCAGCATGGCCGCGGGCGGGTTCCAGGGAGTGATGTTGAAGGGCCCGATGGGGTGCAGGAAGGTGAGGCGGTCGGCCACCAACAGCACCGCCGTAAAGAGCAGCGCGATGAGGACTTTACGTCCGATGAGCCAAGACTCAGCGGCGTTGACGTCGAGCTTCATAGAGGCAAACCCCACTGGCCACTGAGACGTTGAGGCTCTCCACCGCCCCTTGCATGGGAATGCGCACCAGCTGATCGCAAGTCTTGCGGGTGAGTTGACGGATGCCCGCACCTTCGGCCCCTAGAACGAGCGCCACGGGCCCCCGCAAATCGACTTCGTAGAGGGACTGCGGCGCGTCGTCACTCGTGCCAATGACCCAAATGCCTTGCGACTGCAAGTCGCGCAAGGTGCGCGCTAAATTGGTCACCATGAAATACGGCACCGTTTCTGCAGCGCCACTGGCCACTTTGGCCACCGTGGGGTTGATGCCCACCGCGTGATCCTTGGGGGCGATGACCGCTTGGGCGCCCGCGCCGTCGGCCACGCGCAAACACGCCCCAAGGTTATGCGGATCGGTCACGCCGTCGAGCACGAGCAGCAAAGCGGGGTTCTCCGGCGTGAGACTGTCGATGAGGGCATCGAGCGAATCTTGAATCTGCAAGACCTGCGCCCGCGCGGCCACGCCTTGGTGGCCATGATTGCCACACAGGCGGGCCAAGCGCAGGCTGTCGGCTTCGATGAGGCGCACGCCCGCCTCCCGCGCGCGCTCGACAAATTGGCGCATGCGCGCGTCTCGCCGGGTGGGATCGAAATACACCTCCTCGATGGAAGCCGGGGCGGTGCGCAAGCGCACCCCGACCGCATGGAAGCCGAATAGAACTTGGGAAGATGAGGCCATGCCCCGATTATCCCTGCTGGCGACCCGCCTGCAGAGTGAGGGTGCGATCACAGCGGCGCGCGAGTTGCATGTCGTGCGTCACCAAGATCAAGGTGGTGCCCTGTTCGGCGTTGAGGCGAAACATCAAATCCATGATGCGCTCGCCGGTGGCGGGGTCTAGGCTGCCCGTGGGCTCGTCGGCCAACAGCAGGCGCGGCTGCACCACAAAGGCCCGGGCCAAGGCGACGCGCTGTTGTTCGCCCCCGGAGAGCAATTTGGGGTAGTGGCGCAAGCGTTGACCCAGACCGACGCGCTCGAGCATGTCGAGCGCGCGCGCGCGGGCCTGCGCGACGCCTGCGAGCTCCAAGGGCAGCATGACGTTTTCCAGCGCGGTCATGTGGCCGAGCAACTGAAAATTTTGGAAGACAAAACCAATCTCGCGCGCGCGCAGCGCTGCGCGGCCATCCTCATCCAGCGCGCCCAAGGACTGACCACTCAAAATCACCTCCCCTCGGGTGGGCAAATCCAGACCGGCGAGCAAGGCGAGCAAGGTGCTTTTACCCGAGCCCGATTCCCCCACGATGGCCAGTGACTGACCGGCCTGCAAGGTAAAGTCGATATCGACGAGAATATCCAGCACGGCATCCGCATCGGGAACGGATTTGCAAATTCGTGCAACTCGCAGCAGGGGTTCGTTGGCAGTTAAAGGATCAGCAGTCATGGCGCATTCGTACTTTCGTAGACGAGACTTTAACGGCTTTGCCTGGCGCGGCCTCTTGGCGGGGTTATTGGCCCCCAGCGTCTGGGCGCAACAGCAAATCATCCGCTCGACCGGTGAAGGCCAAGAGGGCGAAATTTGGTCCACCCCGCCCAAACGCCCCCCAGGCACCGGCATTCATCGCCCCACCGCCAACACCCCTCCCCCGATGGGCTATCCCCCGCCGGGCATGATGCCCCCACCGGGCGTGGTGCCCCAACCCACCATCTTGGTAGTGGGGGACTCCATCAGCGCCGAATACGGCTTGCCCCGCGGCAGTGGATGGGTGGCCTTGCTGAGCGAGCGGTTGCGGGCCGAACAAATGCCTTGGCAAGTGATCAATGCGAGCGTGAGCGGGGACACCACCGCAGGCGGGCGCTCGCGCTTGCCAGGGGCCTTGCAACAAATTCGCCCGCACATTGTGGTGCTGGAGTTGGGGGGCAACGACGCCTTGCGGGGGCTGGATTTGGAGGCCACGCGCCAGAACCTCTCGGCCATGATCGAGACCGCGCAAGCCAATGGCGCGCGCGTGCTGTTGTTGGGCATGCAAGTGCCGCCCAACTACGGCCCACAATACAGCCAGCAGTTCCAAGCCCTCTACGCGGCTTTGGCCAAGCGTTATCGCATCGGCTTTGTGCCCTTCTTGTTGCAAGGGCTGACCGAGAGCCCCGACAGCACCCAACGGTGGTTTCAAAAAGACCGCATCCACCCCAACGAGGCGGCGCAAGCGCGCATCTTGCAAAACGTCTGGCCGTCCTTGCTCAGGCTTTTGGCGCCGGGGCGATAAAGTCGGGGTTGGCGCGAACGGTGAGCATGCCGCGATACGCGTGCCAGCTCGCATAGCCCAACCACGGGCCGATGACCAACAAGCCCATGCAGTAAGGCCACAACGCCAGTAGGACCAGGGCCACGATACACGCGCCCCAAGCCACCATGACGGGGGTTTTGTGGAGAAACACATGAAAACTGCGCAAGCAGGCCGTGATGGCGTCCAGATCGTGATCCAGAATGAGAGGTATCGCCACCACGGTCGAGGCGTAGATGAGCCCCGCAAAGAAACCGCCCACAATCAGGTAGATGAACACAAAGCCCATGTTCTCGGGGTTAAAAATCACCTCTAACACACCGGTGTTGCTGGGCAAACCCGTGTCGAAGGAGACGGCAAACACCACCAGTGACGCGCGCCCCCAGAGCAGCTCGAGCACGACCAGGATCATCACCAAGGTCCCGAGGTTGCGTG